>NZ_KB911288.1:0-127249 GCF_000383455.1 Methylobacterium sp. 285MFTsu5.1
TCTGGGGGACTAGGGGTCGTGGGTTCGAATCCCGCCACTCCGACCATTAAAGCCTTTCTGCTGAAAGGCTTTTTCCACGAACAACCGGCCGGCCGCCGGTAAGCCGAAGCGGAACGGACGGTGCACGTGGGGGCCATGGGGCGCCAAAACCACCCACGGAATCCCCCACGGTGTGTTCTCGGTTGGTGCGCCGCTCGTGTTGGAGGGTAGCCGGAGCCGATGGCCAAGGAACCGCCGACCGTCTCCGAACTGCGCAAAGCCGCTGAGGTCACCGACCAGGAGATCGATGCCGCGGCCGACGCCGTGCTCGCGGACCTGGCGACCGAGGCCTACCCGCTGGCGAGGGGCTGGACCCTCGACCTCGTTGAGACGCTCCGCACGAACACGCGGGCGGCCGAGGCGTTGACTACCGACAAGCCGGCCTGGAAGCGCAACATGATCCGGACTGCGATCCTGCTGGCGCACCCGGTGAAGGGATGAGCGGCGACACCGATCCCGACCACGCGGCGTCCGTCGACCGCCTGATGGAGCGGTTGAGCGGCTTCGCGCAGGGAATCGGGATAAGCGGCATCGAGGCGCGCGAGATCATCAAGCGCGTGATCGCGTCCGACCCGTCAGCGGGCGACGGAGACCTGATGGCCAAGGCCCGCACCTGGATGCTGATCGCGCTGGGTTAGCGGCATGAGCGACGAGGCCGACCCGATCATGGAGGCGGTCGACGCGCTCCGCGCCGCTGGCGTCGCGGTGTGGCCGATCGGCGACGAGCTCGAGCACTGGCAAATTGGCGATCTGGTCTATGCCGACGCCGATCTGTGGCGCCTGGCCTCGAGCCGTGGACTCGTCGAGGACAGCGACTCGCGATAGTCCGTCGCCGCCATGCCTTCCGAACCGAAAGCCCCGATCCGTGGCCGTCACCTTGAGGCCCTGCGCGCCGTCGCCGAGAACCCCGGCGGACTGAGGCATGAGGCCTACCCGACCGTGATGCCGATCCTGGAAGAGCTCGGCTACGTCGAGGAGCGCACAACGCGCGGCAACACCGGCAGGCGCGTATGGCACCTGACGCCGGGTGGGCGCGAGCTACTGATCGCGCTTGGTATCCGCGAGAGCGCCGAACCCTGACGCCCGACCTTTAGGTGTAGGCGACCGGCAGCTCGCTCACCTGCGTCGTGTACCGCGGCGTGCGCATCTCGAACTTGGTGTTCCAGTCGCGCCGGCTCACCAGCCCCGCCCGCGCCGGCACGACGGCGCCGCGTCCCCAGCGCGCGTTGCACGCGTCCATCGCTGCCATCAGCGGCCCCGACCGGTCCCGATCCAGCGCGCCGATCAGCGCCCGCGGGCTGTGCGACAGCGGCACGAGGTCGTTCGTGACGATCCCGGCCTTGCTGTACCGCCACGGCCGCACGCCCGGCTCGCGCCAGGTCCGCGCCACCCCGTGCCGCGCCGCCTTGATCAACGCCAGCGTGTCCGACGAGTGCTCGGGCAGCTGTACGGTGGTCGAGACCGAGCGCATCGGCTCGTCCCGGTCGTGTTCGCTCGTGTGATAGAATATCGTGACGTGGTTGGTGCCCAACCCCTCCCGCCGCAGCTTCTCCCCGAGCCGCGTGGCGTGCGCCGCTACCGCCTCCTCCAGCACCGCCCGCTCGGTGATCCGGCCGGAGAACGAGCGCGTCACTGCGCAGCCCTTTCGCCGCGCCGGCACCATCTCCAGCGGCAGGCAAGCCGCGCCGCGCAGCTCGTAGATGATGCGCTCGCCGACCACGGTCAGGCCCTTGCGCACCGGGCGTGGGTCGAGGTCGCGCAGGTCCGCCACGCTCTCGACGCCCATCGCCTGGAGCTTGGCCAGCGAGGCCCGGCCGATGCCCCAGACCTCGGCGACGTCGATCCGGCACAGCCAATGCGCGTAGGCCGCCGGGTCGGTCAGGTCGCACACGCCGTTCAGCACCGGCACGGTCTTGGCGATGTGGTTGGCGAGCTTGGCCAGCGTCTTGGTCGGGCCGATGCCGACGCAGGTCGGGATCCCGGTCCAGGCCCGGACCGTGGCGCGCAGGTCGCGCGCGAGCTCGCCCCGTAAGACCGGCGCCACGTCCGACAGGTTCAGGAAGCTCTCGTCGATGGAATAGATCTCCACCTGCGGGCTGAACTGCCGGTAGACCGCGTTGGTCCGCCCCGACATGTCGCCGTAGAGGGTGTAGTTCGACGAGAACACCCGCACGCCCTGGACCCGGCACAGGTCGCGGATCTTGAAGTACGGGTCGCCCATCTTGATGCCGAGCGCCTTGGCCTCGCTGGTGCGGGCGATGGCGCAGCCGTCGTTGTTCGAGAGCACGATCACCGGCACGGTGGCGAGCTTGGGGTCGAACACGCGCTCGCACGAGCAGTAGAAGCTGTTGCCGTCGATCAGCGCCACGGCGCGGCCGCCGCCGATCCGGTCGCGCTGCCGGGCCTCGGGCGTGCTCACGAGAGCTGCCCGCGGGCGACGTGCCAGCGGATCGAGAAGCGCACCACGCCCCAGATCACGCCCTCGCCGAGCTCATCGATCGCGAAGGCGGGCAGGTCCGGATTGCAGAAGGCGAGCCGGGCGACGTTGCCGTCGATCACGAGGCGCTTGCAGCTCATCTGGCCGTCGACCGCCGCGACGACGATGCTGCCGTGCCCGGCCGTGAGGCTTCGGTCGACGCAGGCGAGATCGCGGTCGTAGATGCCAGCGCCCTCCATGGACGAGCCGCTGATCCGCCACAGGAAGGTGGCGGGCGGGTTCGGCACGAGCCAGCGCGGCAGCTCGAGCGCGCCTTCCAGGAAGTCGTCGGCGGGCGACGGGAAGCCGGCGCATAGGGCCTGCCCGAGCAGCGGCACGCGGACGGCGTCGGGGCTGTGGATCAGCAGCTCGTCGATCCGGTGAACTGACATGAGGTTCAGGCTGCGCAGATGCGGCCGCGCGCGTAGCCGTGGGAGACCAGCCGCCCATGGTCTGCGATGTGGCGCTCCGCGGCATCGATGTCGGCAAGGGCGTCGGCGATCGCCTGCACCAGCGCCGTCCAGCCATCCCGATGCGCGGCTTGGTAGTAGTGGAGTGCGATCGCCTCGGCTTCAGTGAGACGAAACTCCACAGGTGGCTCATGCGGGAGAGCGTGCATCGCGTTCCGATTCCCTGCTAGAACAGACTGAGAACAAAGCGCAGGGGTGATCGCGGTTCAACCGCCGGATCGGCGGCAGCTTGGATAGCCGTGGATCTCTGTGGAAGGCACCCGGAAACGCCAATGCTGTCCGGGCCTTGGCGCTACCGAGACCGCTTGGAGGAGAAGACGACGATGGCGATGAAGACGGCGTTCGTGGTGCAGCCCTTCGAGCTTCATCGGAAGCGGCTGCGGCCGGCCCGGCAGGAGCCGGCGCAGACCGAGAGCGGGGCGGTGAAGAAGGCCGAGAACCTGGCCAAGCAGATGCCGGGCGCGGCGGCGCTGAAGGTGGTGGCTGACGACGAGACCGGCGAGCTGGAGGGCGTCACGATCCTCGGCCAGTGGGGCGAGATCCCCGACGATTTCGCCGAGAGCCTGCAGGGCTGATCGTCAGCTGCTTCCCTTCACCACCAACTGTCAGGCTGGCAGCTCACAGGCCCAACTGACCTTCGCCTGGTAGCCACAAGGCCGCGATCTTCGCTTTGGAGGAGAACTCGGTTGCAAGGCGCGGCTCGCTCACGCGCACCCTATGCTGCCGATATCAACCTGACATGACGCTTGGGTAAGATTTTAGCTATGAGGTTGCGCCTCGCGTTAAACGCCGTCGCTCTAAAGTTGCATCCATGCGGAGGACGACGATGACGCGGCTCAAGTTTGATAAGGCATGGGCGCTCGTGCTGCTTGGTACAGCACTGACTGCTGGCACATTTACAACTGCGATTATTCGTCTTGTGCAATCGTTTAACTAGAATAAATTCTCACAATGCCACAGTTTCCGTCGTGATGACGCGCGCTTATTAGAATTGTCGACGTAAATCTAGATCAGACTGCCCGCTGACGGGGCGGTTAGCGTCTTCCCGGCTCGGGTAACCAGCTTCGAGAACGCCAGCGCGGCTGCCGACGCCTGTGCTTCGGACGGGAAGGTCCGGTCCGATTCCATCACCGGCAGATGCGTGGAGTCGAGCAGCACCCAGGTCCAGAGATGGCGGCCGGTGGATCGGATCTCGAAATGCATGGTCGGCTCGGTATGCGAGTGGACATACCGGCACATTGCGCCTGGAAAAGGCCTGAGGCGTTAATGGCTCGCTGGGCGCAACATCCTATGCCGGCTCACATCGCGGTTGCCCCCGACATCCTCGCAGAACACAGGCAGGATCAGCCGCGCCTTTGACCGGGAATTCCCAGGCCAGCGGCCTATTTTCGTGCGGCTAGCGATCGAGCAAAAGCAAAAAGCTTCCGGCGATCAGATGCATCCTCGATTTGGATCCAGAGCCGGAGTAGCTCGCTGGGAGTGTCTACCGCAGGGCCAGCAGCGATCGCCTCTCGGAGCGCCGCTTCCGACACTCCCAATGCCTCGGCGATCTGTCCCATGCGCGCTCCGTTCCGAGCGTGACCCTCACCATCATCAGCAGGACTATTCACCGCTACAAAGATCCTAACCGGCGCTCATAAAGCGCCGACCGACGCCGATCCCGATATATCAAGACGCCTTGCCGCAGCCGCGTAATCCCTGTGCGCCACTTAACCTCAGTACGAATGCACTGGTATCGTTTCGCAGCACTGGAGGCGCTGGTGGAGCCACCAAACGATTTCGAGGCGATGGCAGAGACCTGCATCGCCAACCACGAAGCGATCCTCCAACACGGATCGCCTGAGATGCAGACCGCCTCACGCATGCTGCTTTACGCATTGGCCGAGGAGATCCGCCGACGTGAGCAGACAATGTCCGCCGTGAATGACGACGAGGCTTAACGCGCCTTGGCCGCGAACTCCCAGACCGGCGGCCCCTAGGTCTGCCCGGGCTTGGTCCGGTAGCCGGAGAACCGGTCGAACACGATCCGGTCCTGCTCGACGCCGAAGACCATTCAGTCATTGACCATCGCGACGCCGGTATGTTCACTTAAGAACCAACGAAGCCATCCATGAATGATCAAATTCAGACTTGGCCAATCCACATACCAGTCGCTATTGAGCCTCTTTAGTTAAGATTGAGGCGCTCTGGTATCCTAGAAAAAATCTTAGGATCGGTATCCTGAAGAGTCTTTATCATATCGACTTTTCCAGTTCGGACATAAAGCAATAGCAGCAAAGCTGCGAATGGAAGTGCGCGATTTTCTTCGTACCAAACGGAGTCGGCGTCGCTTAGAATTCGCCTCGCAGCGGCGAGATGGAATTTCAGCTCGGCAATCCCGTGTTTGAGATTTTGCTTGTCCCAGTTGCTATCGTAGTCCCACCACATACCATTTGAATGACGGCGGTAGACTGAAGTGACTTCGTCTAGAAAGGCGATGTCTCCTTCACGAGCGTGCACCATGTGCAGATAGTAATCGCCAGGCAAAATACCTCGCGGAACATGATCCTCGACCCTTCTTTCCGTAAATATCCACCTGTAGACCACCGTACATGTCGGGATTGGGTTTGTATTCATCAAGTCAGCCAAATTGAAGCGGCTCCGGTTTGCGATAATGCTGCCCTTGGGGGCAACTTCGTCAGACAATGAAGCATCATCGTATATGATCCGCGCCTTACTGAAACAGATCGACAAAGATGGGTCATCCTTTAGTATTCGAATTTGTTTATGCAACTTGTCGTCAGTAATAAAATAATCGTCACCATCGCACATTGCGACGTATTTTCCACGAATATGCTGGCATGCTTTGGTGAAATTTTCCTCCGCGCCGACATTTGTCGTTTGAACAAAATGCCTGACGATTTGAGGGTGCCTATCGGCGTATTCCCGTACTATGTCCGTCGTTCCGTCCGTGGAAGCATCGTCAGCAACGATTATCTCGAATGAAACATCCTTTTGAGCTAGAAAGCTATCCAAACATTCGCGAATAAATTTCGCATGATTGAATGCAAGGCAAATGATTGTAACTTCCGGATTTGTGGCAATCGATGCTATAGTTGATGCAGTCATTTTCGGGCCGTGCGTATCGAGATCTGGCTATGGCAGTCTGTCAATTGGGTCGTGCCTGATGTCAATGGATTGATCGCGCTGCGAACGCTGCGCGAGGGAACATCGTGGCGCACCGCAAAAAGCCGGGTCGTCGGCTACTTCAATGGCTAAAGGGCGGTTCCTGTGGGCCGCTCGGCCCCGCCCCGATCTGCTCACGGGGCGGGGGAGCGCCTGATCTCACCAGCGTGTGAGCCGAGCCGATACGCAACTTGGCTCGCAGGCAGGATGGTCGATGGCGGCTACCGGGCCGTGCCCATGCCGGCGACCGGCTCGTCCCGCGTCGGGATTCGGGCTATTTTGAAGCCCGATCCGGCGAACCATGGGCTCGAAGCGAGAGGGGTGTCATGGACCCAGAACCGCTTACCATCGACAACGAGGCCGAGGCCAAGCAGTACCTGACGGATCTCCTTCGCCACCGGGATTTCCAATCCATGGACGTGATCGAGTCGCGCTGCGCCAAGCTCGTCCCGAACCCGACCGTGAAGGCCTATTTCTTGGCCGAAGGCGCCAAGATGCTAGCCAAGTTGAAGGGCCAGCTCTGAACGAAAAAGCCCCGCGCGGCGGTGCCGGCGGGGCTGAGTGAATCCCTGTGAGGAATACCGGGCCATCGCAGGCCGCGGGGCAGCGCGGGGCACAGAGCCACTCGCGCACGGGGATCGGTCAACGCTTGCGGCGCAGCTCGAAATGATGGATCGAGCGTGGGTCTCGTGTTCGGAGATCGATCATGAAGCTGCGCATGCTGCGGCCGTTCAGACGCCCTCCGTCGTTCGTTAAGGTCCGGCTGCCCGGCTTCGATCCCGTCTACTATCTGAACGCCTACCCGGATGTGCAGGTCGCGGGGTTGAACCCGCTCGACCACTACCTTCGGCACGGCTGGAAGGAAGGCCGGGATCCGAGCGCGGGCTTCAGCACATCGGGCTATCTGGCCGCGAACCCCGACGTAGCCGCCTCCGGCCACAACCCGCTCGTGCACTTCGTGAACACCGGCTTGGCCGAGGGTCGGAGCGGCTTCTTCAAGGACCCGAAGTCGCCAGCTCCGAAGCCGCGCTGAGGATTGGGCGTGAGAAAGCCCGCGCCGGCGGACCGGGTGGGCTGAAAGGGGTTGCGTCGGCGAGGTCAGACCGACTGAGAGCTGACCACAGACAAAGAACCGACCTGCCGACGCACGACCGCGAGGCGGTCGCGACGCGACGTGTCGTCTGGAAAAGCGGATTGATCAACCTCGGCTAGCACGAAAAAGCCCCGCGCGGCCGTGCCGGCGGGGCTGAAGTGGCGGCGGCCGTCCAAGCTGCCGGTCGCGGTGCAATAGCAGACGATGGGGCACGAAAAAACCGCCGCGGCCGGAGCCGGGCGGCCAATCATTCCCCTTCCAGGTTTAGCGCTTGGCGCAGAGCGAGAGGGCTGGCCCGTTTGAGTTTGCCGCATCGGACTGCACCGACGTCGTGAACCCGCGATCGTGGAAGAATTGGATCAGGCTGTCGTGCTCCAGCCAGACCGCGTGCCGCTCGGAGCCGCCTGAGAAGCCCCGCCAGGCCATCGCTGCCTCCGGATAAAAGCGCTTCACGCCGCGATACGGCGAGCCCTTCAGGGCGGCTGGCTTGGCATAGAGGTTGTTGTCCGGACGCGCCTGGATTGCCTCGTGATCGTAGTAGTGGGTCCAGAGCATGATGCGGTCAGCCTTGCTGGCCATCCGCTCCAGGAGCACCAGCGGCTCCGTCATGTGGTAGAGGACGCCGCAGGCGATGATCGCGTCGAAGCGAGGGCAGTCGGCGAGGTACGGGACGAAGTTCCCCAGCTTGTAGGTGACGCGCTTCATGGCCATCACCTCCTTCATGCAGAGGCATTTCAGGAAGGCGCGCGAGTTGCCCTCAATCGCGGTGACCGAGGCGGCGCCGAGCCGCTCCAGTAGGTAGGAGTGTGCGCCCTCCAGCGGGCCGAGCTCGAGAACGTCGAAGCCCTCGAACGGTCCGAGTACCTCGTTGGCCCAGGCTATCCTCGGATCCGTGAACAGCTCGGCATAGCCGGGGCTGGCCACGGCGCCGGCATCCGGCGGCAAGATGGTCGACCACTCCCCGTGGAAGAGGTCCATAACGTTCTGAAGATCGGGGGCAGACCTTACGAAGTCTCTTTCCGACGACATCCGGGACCTCAGGCGCGAGCATGGGCAACTCGCCGATCGGCTCGCGAGTTTGCCTCACCCCTGCCGCCGGCACGTTGATCGCTGCTACAACGATAGCGATCCGCCGCCTACCGGTGGTTGATGCGATGCAGTCGCGTTCGCGCAAAAAACCGCCGCGGCCGGAGCCGGGCAGTTCGAGGTGGTCTCGTCGGGGAATGTCGAGGCCCGGTCTACGCGCGGGCGTGCGGGGTGGTTCCGGTCAGATCCTCGGCTCTCGGTCGAGCCAGGGCCGCAGCTTCTCGACCAGCCAGCGCAGATCCGGCTGGGTCAGGTTCAGGACGGCGCGGTCGTTGGCTTGGCGTGCCTTGCTGATCGAGGCCGATCCCGCTTCCACGGGCGTGGCCGGCGGAGGCCCGCCACGGCGCGTCGGGCGGGCGGATTTCGGCGCCGCGAGGCGTGCTCGGCCAGGCGCTCGATCTGGTCGCGCTAGGTGGCGACGGCGGTCGGAAGGTCGGACATGGTCGCCGCGTTAAGGCTTAATGGTTGCCAGAACCCAAAAGCCGCAGCTGACATAGGAGAAGGCGAGTGACCGATGCGCCATAGCGAGGCGCGGCGAACGTGACTAACGCTAGCCGCAACCGGGCATCAGATCGCCGCAACCAAGTATGTGAGACGTAAACGATGGAAAAGAACCTGCTTGAAAACATATATTACGGTGGTGAGTTAGACAAATTAGAAGAAGGGACAAAGTGGCTCAAGCACTATCTTCGTAGGTCGGAGCCGCTATTCGATGGCGAGGCGCCGAACGTTGACCTAGATGCCACAAGTGCATTCGTGAGGGAGTTTTTCTCGAAATATTATGACGGCGCGTTCGGCGGCCCTATCACTCCAGGGGACGCCGCGTTCATTATGATATTCATGAGCGCCATCAAACCAAGTTTAATGATGGAAATTGGCGTAGCATCCGGCATATCATCGGCATTTATTTTGTCCTGCGCTGAGCACCTGCAACTAACAAGCGCGGGAACCTTTCTGAACAGCTTCGATATCTCCAAATCACATCAACCCGGTTTTGATGTTGGCCAAGTTCTAAGAACTCAATTCAGGCATCTTGAGCCACTTTGGCGGCTCAACACAGAACTAACGTCTTTAGACATATTGATGGACAGAGTCGCCTACATGCAGCCCACCACGGGACCAAGTATGGCGTTCATCGACGGGGGGCACGAGCATCCTTGGCCTTTCATCGACATTTTTGCGATGTCCAAGGTGCTGCCGCACAATTCTTGGATATTGCTTCAAGATACGCAGATAATGGAGCGGTGGATTGCTGACTGTATTATACACGGCTCACCTGCTCCTCGGCCTGTCCGCGGTGTCAACATAGCGTTGTCGCACTGGCCGGGCAGCAAGATCGTTGGGCTCGATATTTGCTACAACATGGCGGCCATAAAGCTCGATGTCAGCGCAGAGGCAATCGCGACATACTGCAGAGCTATGCTCAGTTATCCGTATGAGGATACCGATCTTGCGAATAATAACATCGCGGCTGAGCTGATGAGCCGATTTCTTGATTAAGACGAATGTCGCCTTTCTCGCCCTCTCATTACAAGGCTCAATGCTATAATGGAAACGCCCGAACAGCTTTCGATATATTACGGGAATGGAAAGGAACAGTTTGGCGCCCTGCTCGATGAGGTTGGCAGAGCTGCGACTTCTAACCATGAAACAGATCTCTGCCGCATCATGAAAAGATGCGGTAGTGACAAAGGATTAGGATGGCATAATTATACCTTGCTTTATCAGGAGCTTTTCAGGCCATTTATCAACGAAAGATTTCATCTCCTCGAAGTCGGCATTGGGACCAACAATCTAGATGTGCCTTCGAATATGGGAGAGTCCGGAGTCCCGGGTGCATCGCTACGAGGATGGCGTGAGTTCTTCTTACACTGCACTGTCTGCGGAGCAGATGTGGACAAGCGCATTCTCTTCGAGGAAGACCGGATCAGGACATTTTTTGTCGATCAAAACGACACGTCTTCGATTGACAACCTATTCTCGACCATACCTCATATCGAATTCGATATTATTATCGACGACGGTCTCCATGAGGTCATCGCAAATCGTAATTTGTTTGAGCGAGCCATACATCGGCTGAAATCAGGCGGCGTCTATGTTATTGAAGATATCGTGACAACATTCGTCAACCTGTCAAAATTTGACGAGCTCATTGCGCAGTCCGGAATGTCAGGCTTTATCTATCAGTTGCCCAGCGAGGCGAATAAGATCGACAATGCCGTCGCTGTGATCAAGAAGGCTTAGCCCTCAACGCCCCGACCGGCTATGCAAAACCTCGGTTTCGCGCGCCGCGGACCGAGGGCATGCCGTCAATTGTAGAGAAGGGAGTGTAGCTTACCCCTGAGATTGCAGACCCGCTTCAGGGTGTTAGCTGCGGTGTTGTTCCAGTCAACGCATCTGTTGAGCGGTACGTCGCCGAGGGACGGCTCACCTGGTCGCACATAGAGGCCAGTCTGCGCGCCCGCGTCGCCGCTCCCAACCAGCGCTATAGACGCATCGTGCGACCCACCGGGCTGAATGGTTGGCGTCGTGCCGGGGACAAGGAGTGGCCATCCAAGGCCTTCCTTGGCTGCGCCGGCCACCTCGAGCAGGACCTGCTTGTAGAGGCGCCCCGTCAAGACCAAGCCGCCGGCGCCCTGCGCGTCCAGGCCGAAGCCGATATTGGCGTCGGCGCCGCGGGCTGTGAGAGTGGGCGCAAAGCCCCTTCCGGTGCCGGATACCTCGATCCGGTTCACGGTGTCGGGAGTGTTCAAGACCCGCATGCCCTCAGCGCCCGCCAAACCGCCGAGACTGACGCCATCTCCCTGCACATCGATCTGGGTGAGCCTGGAGCCGTTTCGGACGCCGTTCTTAATTCGCAGCGGGTCTGGGCTGGTGGCCTCTCGAAATGACCCCGCTGCGATCTCCCACTCGCCTGTTGCCCGCCCCGAGATTGTCAGCGTTTCCTCGATCGCGCCATTTTGCTTCCCGATGCGAAGCGATGCGACCTGATCAGCGATATTGGCGCTGTAGCGGTATGCTACGTTTGCCTTGGTGACCGACCCATCTGATAGTGTGATCTGTGTCGGACTCTGGAATGTAACGGAGGTATAGGTTTTACCGTCAATGACAATGCGGAAGTCTGTCTGCTTCCCCACGTACGGCAAGAACTGCTGGCCGCTGACCCAAGTCACAACACCCTTAGCGACGTTTGCGCGGCCCGTCCCAGTTGTCATGACATACTGGAAGAAAACGTTGCTCATCGCCGGCAACTTTACGGGAGACCCATCCAGGTTGGTCAGAGTCAAACTGTTGCCGCCAACGGCAACAGACGCCACCCGATAAGGTGCACGATTTAGATAAAACCGATCGCCGACCCAGATCGGATCAAAGATCGTACCTTCAACTCGGGTGACCACGTTCGAGGTGCCGGTGGTGGATGCGTGCCCCTGGGCGCCAGCCCCACCAACAATCCATTCGGTCGGATTATAATTAAGCGATGTGACCGCTGCGGCCCAATTCGGATGTCCATCGTTGCGAAGGATCGTGCCTTGATAGCCTTGGTCGGCCCTGCCGCCGCCTATGACAAGGCCGCCTGCGCCCATATTGCCGCCGAGCCCGAGATACTCTGGGTAGACCAAGCGATGCCGATCAGGGGTCGCAAGCAGTCCCGGAAGCTGCGCACGATTGCTATCCGGCTGCTTCGCGTCGGCGCGCTGATCAGCTCCTGTTGGATCAGTGAAGGACTGCTCACCTAATCGCTGGAGCTGTTCCGCAGAGATTGGCGTAGGCGCAAGTGCGACGACGCCAATCAGAAGTGCGATGCGTCTCACCTGCACCTCACCGTGCGTCCAATGTGGCTCCGCTCGCGACCAAGATCTCGCGAACACCTTCGAGGAACGGCGCTATCTCGACCTCTTGAACGATGCGCTCTACCGGCAGTTTCTTCTGCTCCGGTGGCAGAGGAAGGCAGATCGCTGCGTACGCACGGCCCATTAAAGCGGCAATATGGTAATTCCACCAGTTCTGATGATTTTCGTTGAAGATCTCGATCACGGTGCAGCTCGGCGGCGTATACATGACGTTGTGCAGAGACCCGCCATGCACAGCCATGATGATGCTCGCCTTGCCGAAGAGCGACCGCTTTTCAATCTCGGATAAGTGGCCGGGATCGACGCGAATGAAATCGAACTCCTTCTCAAGCGCGTCCGCGACCTGGTCCTCATTCGAGAACCCTCGGCTGTTACCGACGTCCCGGCGCGAGAAAAATAGTCTCAGCCCTTGATCCTGCTGTGCGGGGCTTGCCTCATAGAGGCTCCGGAAGGTCTCCCCAACCAAATTCGAGAATGCGTATATGTGTGCCAAACGATGCGTCGACGGCACGTAAAGCCGCCTATAGCGCTTGGTCGAGTGATGCCGCCCTGGCGAGACCATGGGATAATTGACCCGCAGATCGCGCAAATGGTCGGCCCGAAACGCCACGGACTCAGGCGGCGCTATGAAGAGTGTCGGATGCTCCAGCAGCCCCATCGCACGGAGTCGCTCAAGCATGAGCGTCGTCGGAAGCTCCTGCACGAGCCAGTGCGCGAAGTTGGGGTCGGATAGCGTATTGGTTACAAAGAGCGGCTCTTCGTTATATTCTTCAACCTCGCCAGCGGCGAACTTCAGGGTCTTAGCGCCCTCATCCCATTCGGCATTGTAGTGACGAGGCCTGCGGGCGTGATAGGTCGTCGAGAAAAGCGGCACACAATTCCGGTCCGTGATCACGCTGCCGCCAAAGACCCAAGCGTCATGAATGACGTCGCACCTAACCTCTTCGGCGTCGTATGAGCCGGTGAAGTTCGCGAAGAAACTTATGCGGGCGCTCTGGTTGATAACTTTGACTGGCGGAGGAAGCTGCACACGCCGCCCCTCCTCTATAATAATTGAGTAGTCGATTAGGTCGCGCTCGAATTGTCGGCATTCGCTCAGCGTGGTCGCAGTGTGTCTAAGGCGTCCTGTGTGAGCGAACGGAATGTGATTGACCCGGATCAGAATATGCGCGATCGGCTTTCCAGATGGAACGGACGAGGCGAAAAACCCCTTCATCATATTGGGGCCGAAGCCATCAGCCCTTACAATTTCAAACAGAGTGGTAACCCTCCTCGATCCGTCGAGGACGGCAACTTGTCCATTTATATATTCCCAGTACCTCTCGTTGAAAGATGGCCCAACTATATCGCCGCTTAGCTTGAACTGTAAGTGCGAAACGAATTGACTTTGGTCATTCCTATACAAAGCCCATTCGCCAACGAGGCTATAGTCAGTCATGTACCGGCCCAGCGAGATCCCGTCCTCAGAAGCGCCGCAGCCTTAGCATGGAGCCCACCTGCTGGCACGCCTATGCCTTGCCTTGCGCTCTGCCTGCCGCTACGCCTGCCTAACGATCCGCCACCAAGGGGATTCCATGCGCGACGTTTGGTCGGATGAAAATGTCTACGCAATGATCGAAGAGCATCTTGGCCCTGATGCCGCCGACAAGCTAAGGCGGCAAGACAAGGAAGATCTCAGCAAGCGACCCATGGATAGAAGCGCCGAGCCTTCAAGATCTGCCATCAAGGATACTAGCATCGGCAATGCTGTTAGCTCCGGCAGCAGCGAGCAAGTCGGTCTGCGCACATCAATCAATCACGTCTGATCAGGAATCAGAAAAGCCCGCCGCGGCGGTGCCGGCGGGGCTAAAACGACGAAGGGCGCCCCGTCCGAAGCCAGGGCGTCCAGGGCGTTGACGGATGTTAACAGCCGCGGGTCAGTCGGGCGGGCGTCGCATGAAGGCCTTCAGCATCGCCTCGCGGGTCTCCTTCATCTCGTCCCGCACCGAGACCACCATGTCGTCGATACGCCGCTCCAGCCGGGTAATGACGTCGCCGGTCACGTAGGTCCGCGCCACCTCGATCTTGAAGGCGTTCAGCTTCTCCTCGAGCGACCGGATCTCGATCTTGGCCGCGGCCATGTCGATCGTCAGCGGCGAGACCGCCTCCTTCGTGCCGGTGCGCAGCTTCCCGATGATCCAGTCTGCGCCCTTGCCGAGCGCGATCAGGAACAGCGCGAGCGCGATGAGCTGCGCCCAGGTGATCGGCCCGGGCGACAGGAAGGACGTGTCCATGGGGGCGGTCTTTCGCTGCCTGCCCCCTGCGGGGAAGACGGAGGGTGAGGGTCAGAGGGAGGCGGCTACTTGCCGAAGATCCGGCGGACGGTCGGCGCGATGCCGGCGACGCCGATCACCGAGAGCACGATGGCGTTCTCCATGGCGTCGTACGGCGCCGGCAGCTTCGCGACCTGCCAGTTGAACCGGAAAGTGCTGTCGAGAACGATCGCGCCGAAGTGGATCATGCAGAGCCCGAACGCCGTCGGGATCATCCAGGCGGTCCAGGGCGACAAATGCTGCTCGGCGCGCTCCTGCGCGACGATCTTGCGCTCCTCGATGTACGCCGAGAGTTGTGCCTGGCCGACCGTGACGTCACCCGTCACGTTCTGCGCGTTCGTCAGCACGCCGTTGTCGGAGCGCTTGTTCAGATAGGCGAGCACCGCCTGGACGATGCCGGAGCCGAACAGCTTCACGAGGAGGCTGCCGGCCATGGCGAGGGCGGCGCCCATCAGCGCGGACCGGCGGCCGGCGGCGGGCCGACCATGGCGAGGCGCCGGATCACGACGCCCAGCACGACGCGCGCGATCGCCAGGATCGAGGCGGCCTTGGCGCCCCAGCCCGGCGGCAGCAGGACGGTGAAGTCGACGCCGGCCAGGGCATCGAGGACGTCCGGCACCGCCAGCACGAGGGCGAGCGCGTAGATCCGGTAGCCGCGCGCGGCTGCGTACCAGCGCATGATGCCGAGGCGGATCCGGTGAGAGCGGTCGCGGAGCATGTCAGGCCACCTTGGTCTTGCGGGAGAGGAGGGCGTGCAGGCGCGCCCAGAAGCCGGGCTCCGCGGCAGGGACCCACGCGGAGGCCGGCGGCTTGGCGCCCATCATCGTCGCGAGCGGATCAGGCACGCTCACCGGAGCCGGCAGCGTGCCGGCCATCGCCTTCACGGGCGAGCGGTCACCACGGCGCGCGTAGACCTTGGCGCCATCGTAGGAGGCGAGGGCGGCCTGGTCGTGCTCACCCTGCCGGCGCGAGATGATCGCGGCCGGCTTGTTCCACATCAGGAATGCCTCGACGGCACCCGCCAAGTCGCCGGCATTGGCGCGGCGGACCACGGTCGAGTGGGCGAAGCCGACCGGCCCGATGTTGTAGGCGAGGCTTACGCAGGCATCGAATAACGGCTGTGGGACGGGCTTGGCCAGGGCAGCGCGCACGGGCGCCGCGTACTTCTCCAGCGCGGCCGCGAAGAGCGCGTCGGACTGGACTGGCGTGATCGTCAGGCCCGGCACGACCTTGATCAGCCCGGAGGCGGTCGTAATCCCGGTTCCGATTGTCCAGACGCCGACGGAATCCTTGTAGGCGGTCAGCCGGGTGCCTTCGCGCCCCTCGAGGGCGGCGCGTCCGATGGGCGAGACGTCCATGGTGGTCTCCGGGTCAGCCGAGGATGGCGAGGTGGACGCGGCCGACGCCGGTGAGGCCGATGGCCCGGGCCGCGCCGCGCGAGAGGTCGATCGCCCGGCCGGCGATGAACGGGCCGCGGTCGTTGATCCGCACCACCACCGAGCGGCCGCCGTAGGTCACCCGCACGCGGGTGCCGAACGGTAGGGCACGGTGCGCCGCGGTCAGGCCGTCGGGCGCGAACCGCTCGCCGTTCGCCGTGCGGCGGCCGGAGCCGTACCAGGAGGCGACTTCGGCACGGGCGCACGAGGCCGATCCCGCGAGCGCGAGGCACGCGAAGGCGGCCCGCAGCGCGTTGCGCGGCAGGAGCATGAGAAGCGTCCGAGATAACGGGAGGGCCGAGTGGTCGAGCAGTCGCCTGACGTCAGGTTACCACCCTGCAGCGGGGATCTGCGGGGTATCAGCGATGCGGACCGAAGCGCTACTGATACGTGATCGCGCGCAACGCATTCGCCACGTTGCAATAGCGCTTCATCGTGTTGGCCGTAGAGTTATACCAGTCGGCGCAAAAGGCATTCGGGATATCGGAGGTCGTCGGGTCAGAGGCGCTGATGTAGAAATTGTTCTGGATGCCGGCGTTCTTGCCGATCAGAACAACTGGACCGTTCGCACCGCCTGCCGTGACGAGTGCCTGTCCAACGCCGTTGCTGAGCGTCGGGAAGCTGGTCGCGCCAGCAACCGAGTTGCCCTGCATGATGGTCGTGGCGCCGTTGTAGCCCTTCACCTGCAACGCGCCGGAGCCTTGCGCCTGAAGGGTCACAGGTACGTTGGCGTCGATGTCGCTTTGGCTGGCTAAGACCGGCCCAGACGTGCCGGTTGATGGCGCCGCCATGACCCACCGGCTTTCCGTCCCGGAGGATGGTCCAAGGACGCGCAGGACATCGAGGCCGTAGTCGCCGCCCAGCGTCAGATCGCCGTTCGGCTGAAGACCGAGTTGCGCGCGCAGTCCGCCGGGCGCCGTGTAAGCACCAGAGCCGATCGTTAGCTTTCGATGCTTGCCGACACCTGCGACTAGCGTGTTGATAAAGAAACCATTCGGTGTGGCGGCAAGGGTGAGGTTCTCCTCGCTCGCGCCCCAAAGTTTCTGAACACGTATTGTGGAGATTTGGTTGTTGATATTGCCGTAGCAGGCAAAGGAAACATTGCTCTGGGTGCCGGCACTGGTTGCCAGCGTCATCGAACGACCGTCCGAGGTGACCGAGGCGACGTTGTAGACGGTGCCGTTCAGCTTCACCGTCGGCACTTTGAGGAACAGCTGACCACTGACCCAGGTGACGGCTGTCCCTGAGACGTTTGCGGTGCCGGTCGCACTCGTCACTAGGTAATTAATCAGCTCAGTCTGGTTTGCCGGGAACGAAACCGCGCTCCCGTCGAGGTTAGTTACCGTGAGCGACCCGCCGTCGGCCGCCACACTGGCTACTTTGTAGTTCGTGCCGGCAAAGTAGAAGTACGGCTGCCCGACCCAGGCAGGATCGTAAAAGTTGCCGTCGATCCTGGTCACGGTGTTCCCGCCTGCCGTGACACTCGCTTGCCCCTGAGCCGGCGAGCCGTAGAGGACGAGTTCGACAGGGTTGTAGGTGATGCCGGATTGCAGGCGGTTCCAGTTCGCGTGGCCGTCAGAGGCAAAGGTCGAGCCTGCCGCCCCGGTCGGATCGAGGATCTTGAATGTGGGCGCCGCTGCCGTGCCCCCAAAAGTCGGCGCGTAGAGCATCCGCGAAAGGGACTGCGCAGGAGCAGACGCATTCGGCGTTACGCTCATCCCCGACACGTCACCGGTGGAACCCGGTCCGTTCAGGATGATCCGGTCCACATTCGGCCGGTACATATCCGGCGAGGCGTACCGGGATGCCTTCGTCGCGTCGTAGGCGAGCGCGTGGCTGGAGAGCAGCGTTAGAAAGGCCGCTAGGGTCGTGCGGAAGCGCATCTCGGTCCTCAGGAGGCGACGAACTGGAGGGTGTTACCGGAAATCCACGGATCTCCGACGCCAAGACCATCCGGCGACTTCGGCAGGAGGTCGTAGGCGGCGCGGAGCACCGCCGCGGGCTGGGCCTTCAGCAGCGCCAGGGCGAGCGCCGGGCTGATCAGCGTTCCGGCATCGAGGGCGGCCTGCGCCTGGGCGGTGGTGGCGAACTGGAGCGGGGTCGGCGGCGGGATCGCGGGCGCGGCCATGGTCAGTTCCCCTCGTAGAAGAAGACGTCGCCAACCGTGCCGTTGACGGAGACGGCGCTGGCGTTCGAGCAGGCGAACGAGGCGGCCTCGCCCGGTGCGAGCGGGTAGCCTGGGCCGGTACCGTCGATCACCGTCGTCACGCCGGCGGGCCCGACCACGCCGGGCGCGGCCGAAGTCTGCGCCGCGTTCGAGGTCTTGGCCTTCACCACGATGCCGTTGACCAGCGCCACGTTCGGGAGCGCCACGGCGGTACCGGTGGTCGCGATCTTCACCTGGCCGGTGACGATGCTTGCGGGCGTCGGCGTCGCGACCTTCAGCGTACTGGCCAGGAGCGCCCGGATCGCCTCGGACTTCGCGTCGGTCGCCGCGCCCGCCGGAAGCGGGAGGCCTGCGGCCGAGATCGGCTGGGTGACCCCGGATCCGTCGACCGGGATGCGCCCGGCGACGAGCGCCGGCACCCGGGCGAGGAGGGCGGTCCAGTTCCCGAGGCCGCGGCGGAGCAGCGCCAGGACCGAGGCTGGCGCCGTGTCCGAGCCCGGGTCCGTGTCGGACGGTGCGCCGAGACCGGTCGCGAGGTTCGATAGGGTGGCATTCCCGGTGCCCTGGAGCGCGGAGGTGGCGGCGCCGGCCGGCAGGGGCAGAGCCACCGCCGAGACGGGCTGCGTCACGCCCGAGCCATCGACCGAGAGGCGGCCACCGACCAGTGCGGACGGCAGCCGATCCCGGATCGCGGCGAGCACCGTGGCGATGCCGGTCTGCGTCCCGAGCAGCCGCGTCACCTTGGCGATCAGCGAGCCGGCGCCGGCATCCGAGCCCGGCGCCGCATCCGTGGGCGTCCCGATGCCGGTCGAGATGTTCGACAGCGTCACGTTGCCGGTGGCGAGGAGCGCGCGGCAGGCCTCGAGGCGGACATCGCTGGCGACATCCACGCCGTCGTCGCGGAATCCGATGATCGGTCCGGGCGACAGGAACTTGGTGTTGAAGACGAGGGTCAGGACCTGGCCGTTGATCGACTTCCGGCCCAGGCCACGGCGCCCGACGGCGTAGATCCACTGGTTCGTGGGCTCGTGCAGGACCGCCAGCACGGTGCGCGGGTCGATATTCACGCCCGAGAAGTCGAGCGTGCCCGCGGCGGGGTTCAGCACCACGCCGGTGAGATCGATCTGCTTCATGCTCAGATCCCGCCGAAGACCAGGGCCGCGGTGATCGCCGCATCCTCGGCATCGCTGCGCGCGATGCCGCCGAAGTCGCTGACCCAGCCCGGGCCGGACGCGATGGCGAGGTAGAAGGCACCCGCGCGCACGGCGCCGGCCGGCGGAGCTGTGCCGTTCATGTCGAGCCAGGGGCGGGCACCGGTGCCGTCGACGTTCAGCGTCGGGTCGTCGGTGTTGTCCCGGTCGACCTGGACGAGGACGGCGACGCCGGGGCGGGGCGTCCGGACACCCGAGGCGGTGCGCGCCACGTAGGCGTTGAACATGCCGCCTGTGCGGATCGCGCCGCCCTGGTCGCCGACGTAGCCGGCGAGGGCCGACATGAGATCGCGGATGAGACCCGGCAGCTCACGGGCGGAGGCGCCGTCGAGCGCCGGCACGCCGGCATCCGAGACCGCGTTGGCGGCGGGCCGGGTCGACCAGTCGAAGACGCTCACGACTGAGCGCCCGTCGTGACCTGGAACATCCCGTTGTTGTACCAGAGCTTGCCGGCGCCATCGGGCGCTTCCTTCGGCAGCAGCGCGGCGAGCGCCTCCATGGCCGTCTGCGCGTTCATCACCTGCAGGTCGGTCGCGGCCGGGTTGATCTTGCGCCACGCCGGCTTCTCCGGCGATACGGCCTCGTCCCAGGCCACCATCTGAAGCTGGCCCTGGACGACCGCGCCTGGCGCCAGCTCGCCGCCGTCCGCCGCCAGGAACGCCACCGGCCCGTAGCCGTCGACCATGAGGGACGGCTCGGCCTCGTTCGTCCGATGCGCCCAGAAGGCGATCATCGTCCCGGGTCGCGGCTTCAGGCCGGAGAAGGTGTTCACCGCGTAGAGGTCGCTCAGCCCGACCGAGACCAGCGCGCCCGACGTGTCGGCGATGAACTGCGCCACGCCGGCCATGAGCCCGCGCACCAAGCTCGCGTAGACGCGCGCCGACACGCCGTCCGGGACGGGCATGGCTTTGTCCGCGATGGCGTTCAGCCCCGCGTTGGTGGACCAATCGAAAGCGCTCATCGGGGCCTCAGGTCTTGATCGCCCAGGTCACCACGGCGCCTGGAGGGACGTTCGGGTGTGGGTCGCCCGAGCCGGCCGCGTCGATCACCAGCTTGTGGGTGTGGTTCGGTGCCGGATCGATCGCGTGGGTGTGGTCGCCGTCGATCGGGATGTCGTGCCCATGAGACCCGCCGGGATCGGTCGCGAAGGCGTGGCCATGATTGCCACCGGGCAGCGTCGCGAAGGTATGCTGGTGAGGGCCGCTCTGCGTGGTCTGGCCGTTGCCGGGACCGCCCAGGTTGATGCCGGTGACGACCTGAGAGTTGTTGGGCGGGCTGGTACTGACGAGGCCGTAGCCGTACTGGACGACGTGGGCATGATCGCCGCTGACATCGGTCGTCCCGATATGGTTGTGGTCGCCACTCAGCCCGGTTGAGCCGGTGTGGGTGTGGTCGCCACCGAGCTTCGTGCCGCCGTGGTTGTGAGCCCCGGTCGTCTGCACGGACGGCTGGAAGAAACCGGCCGGCGACATGGTCGAGGTATGAATGTGGCTGGGCATCTGGTTCGCCAGCATTGCCACGACCTCGGAGCCCCCGAGATAGCCGAGCGAGCCGACGAGGCCTCCCGCCCCCGAGAGCAGGTTCAGCCCGCGGTTCGCGCCGAACAGTGACCGGCCGCGCAGGTCCGGCAGATTGAAGGTCGTGAAGCCGTCGCCGTTGCCCCAGAACGTGCTGATCGCGGCGAGAAGGGCGGCGTAGCTGGTGCGCGAGATCGGGCGGCCGTCGCAGATCTCCCAGCCCGACGGCACGTTGGGGCCGCCGAACGCCTTGATCGCCCCAGCCTGCTCCGTGGTCGGTGACAGGGTCCGGTAGACCTGCGCGTCGGGGTCGTACACGACCGACCAGACGACGTTTTGCCCGATGTCGCCGGGCCCGAACTGCGTCCCGTCCCAGCGCAGCCAGGGCTTCGGGGTGTTTCCGTCGGCGCACAGCGTGCACGGGTTGAGGTTGGTGGTCGTGGTCCGGAACTTGAGCGTGTGCGCCTGGGCCGCGGCCTTCGCCGTCACGCCCTGCCGGGTGATGACCGTGTAGGCGTCCGAGCCGTAGGCCTGGTTCACGCCCGCGTTGTCGAGCATCCAGAGCTTCATGGATGCCATCAGCGCGCGCATGGCGTCGTTGATGGTCTTGGCCGGCTGCCCCTCGTTGAAGATGATCGGGGGATCCGAGACGTCGTTGCCCGAGGGCGCGACGTCCCAGTTGATGGCGCCGGGCATAGAGCCGTCCTCGGGTTAGCGGGTCGTGGCGCCGGGCAGCAGCGCGAAGAAGCGCTGAGCGTCGAAGGCGGGCGCCTGCCGGCGGGCCGGGTGCATCTGGACCGGGGCCGGGGCGGGCGCCGCAGCGGCCTGCGCGACCGGTGAAGCCGCGGGAGCATCGGCGGCGGTGAGTGTCCGGAGCAGCGAGGCGACCTGGAGGCTGCGGTCCGCCTCGGGCGCCTGCATCGTGGCGCCGGCTGCCGGGGTAACGGAGCCGGCGGTACCGGCCGCGACCGGGCCGGACAGGCCGAAGGCGCCGCGGGGCGAGGCCGCGCCGGGCGAGAAGGCGCCGCCCAGGAAGGCCTCAGCCTTCGCCCGGTGCCCGGCCATCTGCGTGTTGACCTTGTCGGCGACGGTCCCGGGCGTGCCCCCGTTCGCCGTGTCGCTCCGGTCATAGAGCCCGGGCCGGCCGGCGTTCACCGTCGAGTAGAGGTCGAGCATCCCCATACCGGGCTTGAAGCCGCGGTCGGTCAGGTAGCGCTCGACGGCGGGAAGCTGGTCGGCGAAGCTCTGGTCCTGGCTCGCGCCGTACTGCTGCTGCTCGGTCGGCCCGAACTGGATCAGGCCGATGTGCCGGTTGCCCGAGCCGCCCCGGATCGAGGGGCTGAACCCGCTCTCGAACGACATGACGGTCGCCAAGTCGAGCGGGTCCGCGCCGATGCGCTGCGCGCTGGCGATCAGCGCGTCGCGGTCTGCGGCAGTCGGCATGTCGGGAGGTCCTGAAACGACAAAAGCCGCCCTTGCGGAGCGGCTTTCAGGGTCCGGCGCGCAGCGCTGCGGACGGTGGCTTAATCCCGCGGTTCGCCCGTCGGGTCAAGGGTGCTTCGGAACGCGAGGCCGTGCTACGCTGGCGCCATGCCGACCCGCACCGACGTCATCCTCTGCTGGCTGCTCTTCACCGCAGCGATGGCGGCCCTGTCGTGGCTGCTGCACACCATCGTGCCGCCGATCATGACCAGCCTGCAGGACGCGATCGGCGTCGGAACGCTCGGCATCCTGATGCTGGCCGGATGGCTCATGTTCGCCTTCTACGTCTACCCGCCCCTACTGCGGGGCTGGCTCGCGCGCCGGCGCCAGTCCCGCATTCGCCAGGGATAGCAGCCGCGTCGTGAACAGCTCGGCGTTCTTGCTGCCGGGCGGGGACTTCGCCAGCGCACGCAGATCCGGGAGTGCCTTCGGGTCGAACATCAGGCGCGCCACGGCCTCGCCCGAGTTCAGCATCCGCGCCCGCATCATCGCATCGCCGATTCCATGCTTGGCGCCGACCGCCAAGCCAGCGATGCCGCCCTTCACGCCGCCGGCCGCCGCACCCGCCACCATGCCGGTGACCGCGTCCGAGACCGCCTGGCCGACGTGGGTCTTGCCGGACTGGAATTCCTTCTGGATGGCGTGGTTGAACGCGGTGTCCGACCCCTTCGCCGGCCGGTAGCCGGTCGCCTCCAGAGTCGTCAGGAGCCGGTCGAGCCCGCCCCAGCGCGTCTCGCCCTCGGGCAGAGCGCGGATCACGGCTTCGAGGTTATGGCGCTGCTGGGCGTTGCCCCGGATCGCGGACGCGAACCTGGCGCCCCCGTACTGCGAGGCGACCCCCTTCGACTGCTGGGTCGCTTCGTTGAACACGGTCTCCAGGTAGGTCCGGGCAAGGCTCTGCGCGGCCGGGGCGTCGTTGCGGGCCAGCGCCTGCATCGCGCTCGCCACCTCGACATGGCTGCCGGGCCCGGGGTTCGGCGCGAACAGCGCGCGGGTCGCGGCGGCGACGTCCGGACGCTGGGCGATCTGGCCGAGCGGCGACGCCTCGATCCGGGCCATGCCCTCGCGCGCCATCGTCAGCCGCGACAGCCGGTCCCGCACCTCGGGGAGGGCATCGAGGACATCGGCATGCTCGCGCATCGCCGCGCGCAGCGTATCCGCCGAGAGATCGCCGTTCCCACCCGTCGCCCGGTCGAGGATCTGCGTCTCGACGTGGCGGCCCAGCGCCTGGCGCGAGTTCGGCGCGGGCTGGGCCAGCATCTCGCGCGCGGCACTGGGCTGGCCAACGATGCCGGGTACCTGCTCGGTCGGTGTCGCCATGCGGCCGGTGAGATCGTCCCGCCGGACCACTCGGCCGAGCGGGTTGTTGCCGGTGAACGGCTCCAGCGGCGCCGAGTTGGCGGCGAAGTTGGCGTCGGCGGTCGCTACCTCCGGCACGCTCTTCAACTGAGCGTCGAGCGCCGAGCGGGTGGCCTGGAGGTCCCGGACCTTCGTCGCGTCGCCGACGTCCTGCGCGGCGCGGATGCTGAAGTCGAGCCGCTCGCGGGCGTGCAGCAGGCCAGCGACGCTCATGTCGAGGTCGCCGCCGGGCTCGCGCAGGTCGCGGCCGGCCGCCGTCAGGGCGCCCCGCACATCACCCTTGGCGGTCCGCCCCTGCTCCGCCACCGCGGCGAGCGCCGGGCGCGGATCGACCTGTCCGAACCGGACGTCGGGGATCTCCTCCGTCACGGTCGGCGTCTTCACGAGCGGCGCGGGCTGCTCCCGCATCGAGTTCACGGTGCGCTCGAACGCGTCGAGGGGCTCGGCTGTCTCCCCGCGCATCAGGGCGCCGAGCGTCCGCGACCGGACATCGGGATGCACGCTGGCCGGGTCGATGCCGGCCGCGCGCAGGTCGCCGTTCAGCCGGGTCTCCGCCTGCGAGAGCGCTGCCGCATATTCGTCACCGAGCTGCCCGGCGGTCGGGCCGGCCCCCATCGCCCGGCTGGAGCCGAGCGGGTACGAGGGGACGCCCCGCTGCTCGTTCTGGAGCTTGCGCAGCAGCTCGGACGAGATGTCCCGCGCCATGCCGCCGTCGGCGTCGGGGCGGAAGTACCCCTCCTCGATCAGCCGCTCGCGCCAGAAGTTGTCGATCGACTTCCCGCCCGGCCGCGCGACGTTGCCGAGGCCGGGGATGCCGAACCGGTGCAAGTCGGTGGCCAGCACGTCGCCTTCGAGCGGCAGGCCGCCGTTCTGGGCGATGAACCGCCCGAGGCTGACCGGGTCCGCCTCCTGAATGGTGCCATCGGCGCGACCCGGGGGCGGCCCGAGCGGTGCGGGCGCACCATCCGCGAACTGCGGCCGGCTGTACCGCTGCGGCGTCACGATCGGCTCGCCGGGCCGCTCCACGGTGGTCGTGCGCTCGATGCCGACCGTCTCCGGCGCAGCGCGCGCGGCGCGATAGTCGACGTCCGCCTGCCCGGCCCGCCGCGCCTCCAGGCCATCGGCCACGCCGCGGAGCTCGTCCTGGATCGTGCGGCCGGCCTGCTCCGGCGTGATCCGGGGCCCGGTTGCCGCACGCGCCTGCGAGAGCGCGGTACCCTCGGGCGTCTGCATCACGCCCTGGCGCGCGGCGGTCTGGACATTGAAGCCGAGGCCAGTCGGGCTCGCGGGCTCCGCGCCGATGCGATCGAACAGGGCGCGGCCGGCGTTGTCGACCTGCGCGGGGCGGGCGGCGTAGAACTCGCCGGCGATCCAGCTGCCCTCGCCGCCTGAGTTGGCCGCCACGCGGGCGAGCTGTGACGCGCGCACCGCCTTGCCGCCGGTGGCCGCGTTCAGCGCCTCGTCCACCGACAGCGCAACCGGGCCGCCCGGGCTGTTCATCGCGCCATCGCGCAACGACTGTGCCGCCGCCAGCTCGGATTCCGTGAGGCCGTGGGTCGCCTCGCGCAGAAGGTGCTCGCCGGGATTGCCGCCCTTGATCGCGCGGACGACGCGCCCGACGCCGGCACCAATCGCCGGGCCGGCCACACCGAGACCACCGCCGATCGCGGCGCCCTGCTCGATCGCACCGAGGTCGCCCCCGGACCGGACGGCAGCGTCAGCGCCGCCGAGACCGGCTCCCGACAAACCGGAGGCCGCCATGCGGATGGGGAGCGCGGCGCCCGAGATGCCGAACGCCGCGGGCGCGGCCGCCATGAGGGGCAGCGCGCCGACGACACCACCACCGATCTCGCCGGCACCGGCCGCGATCGGGTGCTCGGCCGCCGTGCGCTCGCCGAACCGCTCGACGTTCGCCAGCTCGTCCGAGAAGCGCGTGTCGTTCTTCAGTGCACGGATGCCGGCGGCGGCGCGGTTCGCTCCCGCGAGCAGGTATGGGCCGACGACGGGCACGCCCTCGATCAGCCCGCGACCGACCGCGGCCGGCGCATCACCCGGCTCGGCCGCCGTCGGCGCGTCCGAGAAGCCGCGGTGCAGCTTCAGCAGGTCCGCATCCGACATGCCGGCGAGGTCCGCCTTTGGCGCGGCGCCGGCCGTCGCCTGAGGCGCGGGCGCGCTCTGGTAGAGGCGCTGCAGCTCGTCGTCGGAGATCTTCGAGAGATCCATCAGCGCATCATCCCGCGGCGGCGCATCTCCGCCTCGACCGCGGCCCGGTCAGGCGCGGCCGGCTTGTACTGGTAGACCTCGGGCTGCTCCACCTTGAAGAAGCCCGCGCGCTGCGCCGTCTCCGGCGTCGCGAACCGATCCACGCTCGCGTTGTGGTGGGCGATCGTGTTCTTGGCGAGGATCTCCTGCGCCTCGATGCCGGCGCGCAGGGCCGCCTCGACGCTGGACCGGTCGCCCGACGAAATGGTCTTGCCGAGCTGGAGATCCATGTTGGTCGTGTGGCCGGACTGGCTGATCGCCTTCGCCAGCTCGGCGCTCTTCTGGGTCGCCGCCTGGTCGAACAGCTGCGAGTTCGTCACGTAGCTGTCCGGGATCCCCAGGACCTGCGCGGTGATCGCCCGAGCCTGCGTCCGCCAGTCGGCGCCCGCGCCCGCCACGATGCCCCGGTCGAGCGCCTCCTTCTGCCGGTTGATGGCGGCGATGGTGCCGATCGCGCCCTCGGCCTTCGCCCGGCTCTCGGTGATCGCCTTGACGGCGGCCTGATCCAGTTCGGCGTTGGCCTTCTGCGGGAGCTGGTTCGTGCCCTGCGTCAGGGCGACGTGCGGCATACCCTTCTCGTCGTACGCGCCGGGCGTGCCCGCCGGTGTACCCGGGGGCGGCTCGATCATGCGACCGTCGGCCCCGACCGTGCCCCACACCCGGGCGCCGCCCGTCGCCGGGGCGACCGGGGTCAGCGCGGACGGGCCATCGGTCTCGCCGATCCGGGACTTGTTCACGCCGACGATCGACCCGTCCGGACGGGTGATGATCTGCACGTCGTCCTTCGAGCCGGCGGCGGTACCCTCGGCCTGCGCCTGCGCGCGGGCCTTCAGCGTCGCGGTATCCTGCGGGCCGCCCGCAACCGGCACGAGGCCGGTCGAGGTACGGACGTAGCCCTCCGGCGCGCCGTAGTTCCCCGAGAGGAAGCTCTTCACGAAGTCCGGGTTGCCGGCGAGCGCGACGGCATCCTCGGCCGACGTGCCGGGGAGCTTCGTCATGATGGCGCGGGCGGTCAGGTTCTGGACGCCCTGCTCCTGCTGCGCCTTCCGGGCCTTCAGACCGAACTCGGCCTGGGCCAGCGCGGAGGCGGCCCGCTTCCCTTCGTTGTCCTGGTAGGCCTTCAGCCCGGCCGCCGCGCCACGACCGAAGCCGGGCGTCGACATGAGGCCGATCCCGAGCGAGGTCAGGAGGTCGCCACCGCCGTTCGCGTTGAGATTTCGCAGTCCATCGCCGATCCGGTCGAGGAGTGACGGCTCCGCAGCGGGAGCAGCCGGCGAGGGCGCCGCGGGGGCTGCGGTCGACGCGGTCGTCGCAGGAGCGGCGGGCGCCGGAAGGCTGCCAAAACTCAGCGGGCGCGGCGGCGCGGCGGCCGGTGCCGCATCATCACCACGCGGCGCGGCCGGCGCGCTGACCGGCATGGCGGGCCCGCGTGAACCGACGAGGCTGGGCAGCGGCGAACGCTCCGGCTCCGCGGTCATGGGCGCCGACATCTGCGGAGGCAGGGCGCCAAACATGCGCAACGGGGCGCGGGCGGGCGCCTCGGGCTCGACGACGGGCGCCGGCGCGGCGACCTGCGGCTGCATGGTCGGCGCGGTCGGGGGCACGAAGCTGGTGAAGCCGGGCGGGACCGCCGCCGGCACATCATCGGCCGAGACATCCATCTGCGGCCGCGCCTGCTGCATCAGGCGGGCGATATCGGCTGGGGAGAGGGCGCCGAACGGCGCGAGACCTGCGGACACGACGCGCTCCTACTTGCCGATGAACTTCGAGGCGGTGCCGGCGATGGCCAAGCCGCCACCGAGGAGCTGCTGGAGCACGCCTGGCTGCGGGATCTTCTGGACCGACGTGCCGCTCGAGGAGCCGCCCAGGCCGGCGATCGGGTCGACGATGCCGGCGTAGAGCCCGAGTTGCTTCCAGGGCGACGCCTGCTGGTCGGCGAACTGCTCCTGCGCGGCGTCGAGCTGGGCCTGCCGGTCCGCGTCGAGGGCGGCGCCAACCCCCGCCAGGGTCAAGCCGGGCTGCTGGAGGTTGGCGATGATCGTCCCGACCATGCCGAGACCCTGGAGCGCCGCGGCCCGGTCCGCCTGCGCGGCCGACAGCTTCAGTCCGGCGGTCTGGATGCCGTTCTGGATGTTCTGATTGTCGATGCCGGCCAGCGCGGTCGCGCCGCCGAGCGCCGTCGTGTTCGTCGAGTTGTACAGGCCGGCCCCGGACAGGGCGAGGCCGGCGTTGACCTGCTCGGCGTTGTTGATGCTGCCATAGAGCCCCTGTTGGAGGCTGGTGCGGGCGTTGCGCGAGCTGTCGATCGCTGTGGCCGCCTGCGCCTGCCGGGTGCGCTCGTTATCGTAGTCGGTGTAGCGCGCCTGCGTGGCGATCCCGCCGAGGGTATCGGCGATGGTGGCGGCATACCTGCCAGAGCCGCTGCGGCCCGCTGCGCCCATCTTCTGCGCGATCGTCGAGGCGGCCTCGCCCTGGCTCCGCCCGATCACCGCGTCGAGGTACGGGTTCGCCCCGCCCAGGAACTTGCCGTCGGCGGCATTCTGCAGCGACTTCTCCGTCTGCGTCTGGCCGGACAGCCCGTTGAGCAGGCCGGTGTAGCCGTCGGTCGAGAGGTTATAGTCGCCCCGGCTGAGCGCCCGCGCGGTCGAGTAGGCGAGGTTGTTCGGATCGGCCATCGTGTCGGCGAGCTGGCTAACCCGCGACGTGTCGATCTTCCCGACGCTGTCGAGACCGGAGAGCGCGGCCTGGATGCCAGAGGTCGTGCCGCCGTTCTGGAGGAGGCCGGTCAGGTAGCTGTCGCCGGCCTTGGCCGCACCCTGTCCGGCGTTGGCGTTGCCGGCGATGGTGTCCAGCGCCGCGAGCGAGGTATCGCCGAGGCCGGCATAGCGCGGGCCGGTGTAGACCTGCGAGCCGACGCCCGAGTTGTACGCCGCGGTCGCGCCGGAGAGCACACCCTGGAGCGCGGGCTGTGCCGGCGCCCACGGATCGTTGTTCTGCTGCTGGACCGTGGTCTGGGTCTTGGTGCCGCCGCCCATGTCAGGCCCCGATGCGCTTCGTGAAGTGGTGGCCGAGCTCGCAGGGCGCGGCGGTGTAGTCCGGCAGCACGCGGGCCCAGCCGCGGCGGCCGACGAACTCGACGGTGGAGCAGCCCAGCCGGGCGGCGCCGCGCTCGACGGCGGCGATGACGGCGCCCCATGGGCCGGCCGCGCGGCCACCGAGGGACAGCACCCAGCAGGATAGGCGGCCGCCGCGGTGCTGGCGGACCTGCGTCACGCCCGCCGCCACGAACCGGTCGCCCTCGAAGATCCCGACAAGCTGCGCCTCGCCCGCCGCGCAGGCCGCGAGCAGGCCACCCACGGTCAGGTCGCAGCGGGGCAGCGCGCAGGCGGCGCCCAGGCATGCCTCGACGCGCTCGGCGAGGTCAGGCGCGAGCGGCATCGACAGGGGCTGGAGGCGCATTCAGGCCCGGCGCATCTCGAAGCGGAAGGTGCGGTCAGTCGCCGGGTTCAGATCGTGCCCGAGCGTGAAGCTGCGGCGGTCGGCCGAGACTAGCCACACGGTCGCCTTCGACGCGGATTCCGTGATCGGGACCCAGCGCGGCAGCGCGCCCGGGCCGCCATTTTCGCAGGGCACGACGGTTCGCGAGACCCCGTTGGCCAGGGTGAAGGTGCTGGACGCAATCGCGTTAGTGGCGCCGCGGGCGAGGTCGTCGATCGCGCGGCTGAAGAGCGACAGGTCCTTCTCGTTCCGACCGGGGACATTCATCGCGAGCCCTCTGCCGTGGCATCCGGCTCGATCGCCGAGACGTAGGACCAGGTCGTGCCGGCCGGGATCCGCACCCGGGCGCGGTGGTACCGGCCCGACGCGCGCGCCGGCGCGAACCGCTCGACGGTCGGCGCGGACTCGGTGAGCCACCGGACGGGGGTCGAGGCCCCGAGGCTCTCGCGGACGCCAAGTGTCAGGCGCCAGTCGTCGGCATCCGTGTCGACGCGGCCCGCGCGCACGAAGGCCCGGTTCGGCCGGGCCAGCATGGCGTCGGGGGTCTGCACGACCGCTTCGAGGGGCGCCCCGTCGAGCACGGCGAGCCGGTTGTCGGTCGTCATCACCGCGAGCAGCGTCGCGCCGCCCTGGTACATCGGGTCGTCGAGCGAGGGCTGGGCCGGGTCGTCGATCGACCCCTCGATGCTGTCGACCGAGGTGTCCGGCGTCGCGGCCGACATGCCGAAGCGGATCGGGGTGTTGAGGAAAGACCAGCGGTCGAGGAGCCAGTCGTACAGCAGCGCCTCGCCCAGAAGGGACGGGTCCGCGGCGTCGGTGCCGGCGAGCCGATAGGCGAACAGGATCCGCTCGCCGGTCGGGTCGCGGAACGCCACCGTCATGCCGACCCGCTCCGGATCGACGCGGCCCTGGAAGAACCGGTTCACTCGCTCGGCGCCGATTGGCTGCGACGGGCCGCCGCCGATCACGAGGGCATAGAAGCCATCCCGGTCGAGGAAGAAGATGCGCGGGCCGACCTTGGCGATGCACCAAGGCGCCACCGCGCCGCGGTTCTCCTCGAGCACGGAGCAGTCGAAGATGTTCCCGGAATCCGGGCTCAGCGTCATGCGCCGGATCGCCCGCTCCTGGAAGATCACGCCGTACTCGCCACCCGCGAAGCCGGTCACCGCCCCGCCGTCGGGAAGCTGCTGCTCGTCGGCCTCGTGACCGTCGAGGCCGAGGCCCCACTGCTCAATGTCGCCGCTGTCCGACCACCGGACCGACTGCGGGCTATCTGGCAGACCGGCGAGCACGAGGAAGTCGCCGACCACGCCCATGTGCCGGGCCCGGGGCGGGTTGCCGAGAAGATCCGTGAACGGCTGCGTGCCGGCCTGGACGACGTCGATGGTAGCCTTCTGCACGGGGGTGCCGGCCGAGCAGGCGAGCAGCAGGGTGCCGTAGACCGCGAAGGACCAGTAGTCCCCCGGCGGCACGCTGTAGGAGGTGCACGGGTTCGTCACCTCGTGCCACGCCTGGTCCGTGGTCCGGTATACGAACAGGCCCTTCGAGGTGCCGGCCACGTAGATCGGGAAGTTGTAGGTCGGGGAGAACACCGCGATCGCGCCGCGGCACTCCGCCGGCAGGGCAAGCGACAGCGGTACCGGCGCCAGGACCGGGCCGTAGCCGTCCGAGCGCGGCACCACGTTCGTGGCCACCGCCGAGACCGCGGCGTCGACCGAGGCCGTATCGGGCGCGAACGGCGCCAGCTTGATCGGATCGGGCACGGCTTAGTTCGGCGTGTCGCGTGCGGTGGCCTCGGCCTGATCCTCGGCCGTGCGACGCGGGCGACCGCCCGTCTTCTGCGAGTCGCCCTGGCCCATCAGCGCCTGGAGGAACGCCATGCCGTCGGCGAGCCACTTCTGGTTCCGGGCCTCGTCCTTCTGGAACCGGTAGGCCTCGGCCATGACGCCGTAGAGGTACAGCTCGGGCGCCTTGGTCAGGAGCCAGTTCGTCGGCGCGGCGGCGGAGAGCGCCGGGATCTGCCGGTAATAGGTCAGGGAGACCTTGCCCGGCTGGAGCGAGCGGGTCTGCACCTGGTCGCCGAGCACGGTGAAGTACTGCGGGTCGCCGTTCGGTCGGAACCGGTGCCGGAACTCCGGGCTGTCCGGCTCGACGTAGCGCAGCATCTGCACGCGCGAGAGGTCGGCCGAGGACCACTGGAGCGCGATCCACTCCAGATAATCGCCCGGGATGGTGTAGCCGGGCGCCGACGCGGTGAGGGCGGCCGTCGCCATCATCTCCCGGGTGCGGAGCTGCCGGTTCAGCCACGCCTCTGTGACGCGCACGAAGTAGGGCAGGAACTCGGTCAGGTCGGTGCGCGCGAGGTAGTTCTCGAACGCGGCCGACAGGCTCGGGTAGTCCGTGATCTCGACGGCCATGGGCGCCTCAGAGGTTATAGGCCTGGACCTGGCCGGTGGAGGCGATGACGTTCGAGCGCCCGCGGAGCGCTCGCAGTTCGTCGTCGACGATCTGGGCCTGCATCTGCGCCATCGGCGCGCTCCGCAGGGCGTTCAGCGCGAGGTGCCACTTCGCCTGGGCCGCGATCAGGCCGGAGGCCTCCTCGGTCCAGGCGTTGGCCTCGTCGAGCGCCGGCGCCGGCAGGCGGACATGCGCCATGATCCGCACCGTCCATGCGTCGGACGGCATCGGCCACAGCCGTAGCGAGCGGCCGAAGTACGCGTAGGCGCAGGGCCGCGACTGGCTGGTGGGCTCGTCGCCCTTCTCGATCCAGGCCTCGTCGACGCGCTGCAGGACGGTCGGGGTCTCGCCGTCGAGCATGACGACGCTGTCGATCGCCATCAGGTCCGGGATCGCACCAGCATCGCCGGCCGCGTAGACGTCCGACCCGGCGATGGTCTGGAACGTCACATAACCCTCGTTGAAGAAGAAGCGGTCCGGCTGGAAGAACCGGATCGCCCGGTCAACGGCGGTCGCGATCTGCGGGCCGAGGTCCGCGCGCTCGATGTCGTCCGCGATCTCCGCGTACAGGTCGGCGAGCGTCGGCCGCCCGTCCTTGGTCGGCATCGGGCACCGTCTCCGTCTTCGAGGGCGGCGGCGGGGCGCTACGCTCCGCCGCCAGAACCGCCGCGCCGAGGTGCAGCAGCATCCACGCCGACATCAGGCGTCGTTGTCGGGGGTGTAGTGGACCACGATCGTGGCCACGCCCGCGGCCGGGGCGCCCGCGATCGTGCCGTAGACCGTGGTGTCGGCGGCGAGGCGGCCCTTCAGGATCGCGGTGTCGACGCGCTTCACGCCGGCCGCGGTCACGACGGTATCGGCCGCAGCGGCGAGGTCGTTGCCGCCCGCGGCCGAACCGAGGACGAGCGAGGCGCCAGCCGAGAAGGCGGTCTCCACCAGCACGAGCAGCGAGGTGATGAGCGCGCCGGCCGGCAGCGAGGCCGGCATGACGAAGGCGCCGTTGGCGAAGTTCACGGTCTTGCGGACGGTGTGCGAGACCTGCTCGCGCAGCTCGCGCGCGGGCGGCTGCACCGGGGTGACGTTGGTGGGCACGGTGGCCTCCGGGTTCGGGACAGGCAGGGAGGAGCGGCGGGCCGGAGCGCGAAGCCCCGGCCCGGGTCAGCCGTCAGGCTGGATCAGCGACCGATCAGGCGTCGGCGGGCTTGGCGTAGGTCGGGATGACGATCGTGCCGAAGTCGTCGCCGTTGAAGGTCGTCTTCTTCAGACCCCAGATCGCCCAGGCCGAGACCTCGAGGTTCCGCTTGTGGTCGAGCAGCTCCTCGTTCCAGCGGTACCGGGTGTCGCCGCCGGCCTTGCCGTAGGCGATGGTCGCCGCCTGAGCGCCGAGCAGCACCGCGCGGCGGGTGTTCGGGACGGCCGTCATGCCGTCGGCCGAGACGCCAGCGGTGACGTCCTGCGCCTCGCGGAGCACGACGCCGTTGTACTCGCCGAGCGCACCCGAGAAGATCGGCGAGTTGCTCGACTGCATGCCGGCCATCGCGGCCTTCTGGATGTCGAGCCACTGGCCGGTGCCGATGTTGGTGCGCAGCGACGTGATCTGCTCGGTGGCGAGGTACATCACGTAGAGCTTGCGCCCTTTGACCACGACCGGCCGGATCATGACCTTGCGGTTGACGCCGCCGGTCTTGGCCAGCTCGACCGCCTTGTCGATCAGGTCGAGGGTGAAGCCGTCCGCGTTGGTCAGGGCGGCATCGTTGGCGCGGCCGTTCGGGCGGAAGATGCGGCCCGCCGTCGCCGGGGTGACGACGTTGTTGGCGGTGAACTTCTTGGCGCCGTTGAGCTGGTTCGCCGGGGTGAAGCCGCAGACGTGGTTGAAGAAGCACACCGTGCGGCGGGTCTGGAACCAGTCGGCGATGCCGGCGCGGGCGGTCTCGCGCAGGTTGAACGGCACGCGCTGCTGGTCGATCGTGTTCTCGGACTTCACGCCGACGACCTCACCGAGCTCGTCGATGGTGACCTTGTCGGAGTTGACGCCGATCTGCTCGCCGTTGCCCTCGGCCACGTCAGACGAGGAGAAGCCCGGGCCGCGGAGCTGCATGCGCAGGCCGAAGGTGACCTGGTCGCCGTTGCCCTTCTTGGTTTCGGTCTTCTCCTGGATCACGGCGTCGTCGCCGGTGCCGACCAGGGGATCGATGTCGATGGACTTGTTGGCCTCGGCCGCGAGCTTCTTGCTCCACAGCTTGACGGCCACCGGGTCGTTCTGTCCGAACGCGGTGTAGGACATGGGGGTGCCTCTGAAGGCTGGATTCCGTGGGGGAGGGTTCGTGCGGGCCGTGCGTCGGCGCGCGGACGGAAGCCGGGCCCCAGAATGACCGTTGGGGACGGGGTCGGACGGGCGCCGTGCGTGGCGCGGACGAAGGCACTGACGCGGCCGGGCGGATCCTGGCGTGGATCAGACGAACGACCAGACACGCGCGAGCGCCCCGCCTTGCAGCAGGGTCAGACACGGGGCCGGACGGAACTCGGGGAGGCGCAGAGACGGGGCAGGGGGGGCCCGCACGTCTCGCGACAGATAGTCCTTTGAGCGGGTTCGCCCGTCGGGTCAACTGAGAAGTCGCCCCCGCGTACGAACAGAGACCGTTAACCGGACCACGAACGTCGCTACTCACGCCGGAACGCCTCCCGACCTTCACCGTTACGGCCAAGGTTGGGAGGCGCGGATGTTGAACAGGATGCGGTCTACTTTTGCACGATTGCAGGCCTGGAGCAGCGCGTCGAGCGAACTTCTGGCTCCAAACGAAGCCCAGACCTTTCTCGCAAGCCGGCTCGCCGCAATATCATCGGTGGAGCCGCCCACGGCCGCTAACGATGACGCCCTGTCAGCAGCGAGAGCTGCGATCCAGCGTCACCTGAGAGAGATCAACTATCATCGCCGAGCTCTCGCGGCTCAACAGGCCGAACTGGATCAGCGCTGATCGTCGCGCGGCGCCGGATCAGCCGCCCATCAGCGCGCGGATCCGTGCCGGATTCGATGCCATCAGCTTCTCGAAGTCGGCCTCAGACATGCTGGACAGCGTCTCCAGTGTGATTTCGCCCGCGGGCTGGCCACCAGCGGCCGAGAGCGAGCGGCCCGGGCCCGCCTGCCCGGCGGCAGCGCGCGCGGCCCGCTCGACGGCGGTCTCGGCGGGAGCGGCAGCAGCCGGGGCGGGGGCTGGCTCCGGCGCCTTCGGGGCGAACCCGCGGCTCTTGGCCAGCGCGGCGATCATGGCGGCGGGCGACTGCCCGCGCTGGCGGGCGGTCTGGGCGAGGTTGAACTCCTCCTCGCGCACCGCCTCGATCGCGTCCTTCTGGGCCATGCCGAACAGCGTCAGCTCGGCCACCCGGCCGGCGAACAGGTGCTCGTAGGCGTCCGCGACCGAGGCGTCGGCCTGGATCGCGGTGCGGAGGTCCTGCTGGTAGAAGCCGATCACCTCGTTCCGCTCGTCGTTGGCGCGGCGGGACTCCTCGGCCTTCTTCTGGCTCTCGGTGATCTGGGTCTGGCCGGTGCGCAGCGCCTCGATCTGCTGCTCCAGGTGCTTCGCGTACCCGAAGATGTCCTCGGCCGGATCCGGGACTTTCACCGGCTCGGGCGCGGCCGCGGGCTGGGCCGGGGTGGCGGGGCGCTGCATCGCCTCGGACAGGATGCGCAGGCGCTCGTCGCCGCGGGCGAACCGCTCGCGCAGTTCGTCGCGCTCCTTCTCGACCGCCTTCCGACGCTCACGCTCCTCGTGCAGGGCGCCGTGCGGGACGAACTTGCCCTTCTCGTCGCGCGGCTGGGCTTCAGGGGCAGCCTCAGGCTCACCGGTCTCGGGCTCGGCGGCCGGCGGCTCGGCAGCGGCCGGGGCGGGCTCGGCGGCCGGCGGCGTCAGGCCATCGGAGGCGGGGGCTTCCTCGCCGCGCTCGTAGGCCTCGAAGGCAGCCTGCTCCTCGGGCGTGAAGGCGTCTTCGCCGCCGCCGGTGGCGAGGTCGTTGTCGGTCATGTGGTCCTCGTGACGTGAAGGGTACGAAAGCCGGCGTGCGCCGCCGGCGGGCGTAAGGGGTCAGGCGGCGGCTTCCGCGGCCTGGGCTGCGGCCTCGGGCGCCGTGAGCAGCTGCGCGAGCTGCACCGCCGCCGAGGCGTGATCCTGATGGGTCAGCGCCTGCTCGCGCCCGGCCTTGGCGTTCTTGAGGTTCGCGCCGGCGGCCATGTCCTGGATCCGGGCGACCGCCGTCTGCACGGCGAGGGCCTTCTGCTGCTCCTGCTCCGGCGTGTCGGCCGTCTGGGCGAGCAGGTCGCGCATCTTGGCCACGAACGAGGCCGGGAACGGCGAGTAGGGCAGGATCTCGAGCAGGACCTGAGGCGTGATCATGTCCTTGATGATCGGCAGGACGCTGGTGAAGGTCTGCCACACGATCTGCTGCTGGTTCGGTGAGGCCGGAGCGTCGTCGATCACCACGTCGAAGTCGCCCATGGTCCGGTCGCGGATGAGCGGCACGACCTTGGCGCCCTCATCGCCCACGATCCGGATCAGGCGACCGTCCGAGAGGTAGGACTGGATGAAGTAGAGGCGCACCCGGCCGATGTGCTTCCGAGCCCGACGCAGGGAGTCGAACAGCGTCGCCAGGATCGTCATGGCGGCCTGCTTGCGCTGGTACTCCAGCACGCCCGCCTGGTCGTTCTGCTTCTGGCCGAGCAGCTCCAGGTTCACGCCCGACGTGTCGCGGATGGAGCCGATAGCGAACTCCATGAGCTGCCAGTGCCCCGACGGCAGCACCGGGAGCGGCTTCTCCTTCATGCGCGCCGACATTAGGGCGCCGTCGTTCACCCAGGAGATCGCGCCGGGCTTGGCGATGCTGGCCTCGAAGGCGCGCTGGTCCGGGACTGCGCCCTTCTCCATGATCCAGCCGCCCTTCGACTGGCGGTTGAGCATGTCGAGGGTCTGCGACAGCCACTTGTTGGCGAAGCGCTGCGGGTCGCGCATCGGCCGCACGATGCCGAACCACGTGCCCTTGTTGTGGTCGCGGTCGCCGGTCAGGCAGGCGTAGGAGAACTGGTCGCCGGCCGGGGCCGGGCCCTCCTCCAGCACCACGGCGCCGAGGAAGGCGCGGCGGTAGACCCGCTTCATCCGGTGGAACACCTTCAGCGGGATGCCGACCATCTCGGCGCGGCGCGTGAGGACGGCGGCCTGCTCCGGCTCCATCTCCTGCGGCTCGCCGGTCGTGGGCTCGATCACCATCGCGACGCGGGCGCGCTCCCACCACTGGCACTCGACGATCGTCACGCGCGAGGACGAGGCGTCGGCATCCTGGCCCGGCCGGTCGATGCGGCGCTCGCCGGGCTGGATCTCCCGATGCTCACCGTCGCCGTCGCGATCCTCGGCCCAGGCGGCATCGAGGAGCGCAGGGTCGACGTCGGGGAACAGCGCCTCGGCCTCGGCCCTGTCCATCGTCTTCGCACGGAACAGGCGGCGGGCGTCGGCGAGGTTCCGCTTCCGGGCCGCGGCGTCCCAGATCATTTCCAGCGCGTTGACCCGGTCCTCGACATAGGCGCCGTCCGGGTTGGTCTCATAGTCGAGACGCATCTCGACCCAGCCCATGCCGCAGATTGCGCAGTCGACGAACGCGTCGGATTCCTCATCCTCCGCTTCGGCCTCGTCCGCGAGGTAGCGGGAGGCCTCGGTCAGCAACTCGTTCTTGGCCGCGTCGCCGATCTCGCGGGGCAGATACTGGATGTCCTGCCGGCTGTTCACCTCGGAGCCGGCCACCGCCTTGATGACGGGCAGGATCCGATTGAACGTCACGGGCGGGCGGCCCTGCTGGCGCAGGACGGCCTCGTCCTCAATGCTCCACTGGCGGCCGGCGACGAAGTCGAAGTCCTCGCGGGCGTCCTCGCGCCACTTCGCGGAGGCCTCCCGGTCGGTGCGGTACCAGCCGCGCAGGCGGCGCAGCAGCGCCTCCCGGTCGAGCCCAGCCTGATCCACCGCCTCGCCGTCGAGGGCGGGCGCGTCCGTATCCGTCATGCCGCCCAACCTGATCCTGATGTGCTCTCATCCGCCTCGCGGCGGCGTCGGCGCGCGTAGACGTCGTTCGGACCATCCACCGGCGGATCGTCCTCACGGGGCTCGGCGATGCCGATGGCGAAGTACCGGAAGGCGTCGGCCGCGTGGCTCGCCCAGTCGTGCAGAGGGGCCTTCGAGAAGGCCTGCGTGTTCGGGTCGACGTCGAACCGATAGTTCCGGAGCGCCTGGAGCCCGTCGGCGCAGGCCTTCTCGTCGAACCAGCACCGCGCGAAGATCTTGCGGGCCGCGTCGATGCCGGCGGCGACCGTCAGGCGGGGCGTGATCCGGACGCGGTGCCCGGCCACCCACATCTGCTGCTCGATCGTCCGCTCGGAGGCGAGGAGCTCGTTCCGGGCGTCGTGCGGGAGCCAGTGCTCGCCGTAGACGTAGCCCTGCCCGCCCTGCTCGACCGGGAGCGCCCACTCCTTCAGCACCTCGAGGTAGTGGCCGAGCGCGTGCCCGCGGTTCTCGTAGAAGTCGATCAGCCGGAACTCGAAGCCGACGATTTGGGCGAACCAGATGCTGGTCTTGTCCGCCCGGCCCAGGTCCCAGAACGTGTGAACCGGCTTGGTCGGGTCGTACGGGACCTTCGTGAACCGCTCGGCGGTCGTCGCCGCGAGGATCTCGTTCGCGTAGATCGCGCCGTCGAGCACGGCCTTGCAGTTGCCGCCCCAGACCGTCTCGTAGGCGACCGGGTCGCGCTCCTTCAGGTCCAACGCCTCCTGCCGGAGCACGTCGGGGAACCAGGGATTGTCCTCCCAGCCGATCTTCACGACCCGCGCGCCGGTCGGAGGCTTCTTCACGAAGCGCTGGTAGGTCTCGTCCTCCTCCAGCTCCGTGTTGAAGCTGATCCAGATCTCCGAGCCTTCCTTGCGGATGGTCGGGATCAGCACGTCCCAGGACGTCTTCGAGACGGTGCGGGCCTCCTCGACCCAGCAGATGTCCACGCCCTCGGTCGACTTCACCGAGGCGACGTTGTGCCGGAGCCCTTTGAAGATGAACTCGGTCCCGTTCCGGCCGAGGATCCGCTTCTCCTGGACGTCGTAGAAGCCGTGCAGCCCAAGGAGGTCGACCTGCTGCGCGAACAGCGCGTGCGCCGATTCCGCGATGCTGTTCTGGAACTCGCGGGCGCAGAGCACCCGGAGCGGCCGCTGCGCACCCATGATGAGGAGCGCCCGGCCGAAGCCCCAGGATTTCGCCCCGCCGCGCCCGCCATAGGCGACCTTGTAACGGGCCGGCTCGAACAGGAAGTCGAGCTTCTCCGGGAACTCAACCTGCATCGGGCAGGCGCCCGGGCCGGATGAAGGTCACCGTCATGCCAGTCGGGATCGCGCCGCCCTCACCATCACCATCGATGGGCTGGGTCGGCTTGCCGTAGCCGCGGTCGAGGATGGCGTTGGCGGCCGCGACGCGGGCGGCCTCGCTCTCACCCGCGGTCGCGATCTCGACGAGGACCTGCAGCGCGGTCTCGGTGTGCGCACGGGCGAGGTCGCGCACCTTGGCCGACGCTTTCGGACGGCCGCCAGGGTTGCCGGACTGGCCGGGCTGGAACTGGCTCATGGGCCTGTATCGTGTCTGATCTCAGGAGCGCCGCATGACGCTGCCTGCGCGGGGCGATCAAACACCCACACCCAGGCCCAGCCGGCGACGAGCACCAGGAGGATGCCGGCGAGGTGCCGGAAGCTGACGATTCCGCGCATCAGTGCACCGCCCGGGACGGCATGTCGCCGAACAGAAGCGTCAGGCGCTCGGCCGCGACGCGGATGTCGTTGTGGAGCGCGGGCCGGACCGTCACGACGGCGGCCGGGCGACGCCAGCGCATGGCAGCTGCGGCGATGCCGGCGAGCAGGATGGCGGCGCAGAGGCAAGGCATCATCATCGGCCCTGGTGGACGCCGAAGCACCGGAGCGCCTCGTCGTAGGACAGCTTCGAGACCGGGCCGGCCGGCACGCCGAGGTCGGGGCCGGCGGACAGCTCGCGCTCGCCGCGGTGGACGATCGGCGCGGGCGCGGCGGGCCGGCCGCGGAGCAGCCAGCGAAGGACGAGGCGCTTCAGCATGGCCGGGCGCTCCTCATCGCCATGGAGCGGCGGACATCGAACTCGCCGGCGCGGGCCTCGTCAAACGGTGTCTCAGCTGGGAGATGGACCAGCGCGGGGATCAGCCCCTTGCGGCGGAGGTGATCGCCGTAGGCCTGGGCCGCCGGGTCTCGCAGGAGGCGCTGCGCATGGCGAAGCGCCCGGTCCGCGTCGGCCGAGGTGAAGTCGAGGCGAGCTGTCAAAGGAACCGCTTTCCGGCGTGATCGTCGAAGGCGCGGGCGCGCCGGTCGTACTTCTGGAGCGTCGTCACCGCAGTGTGCCGGGTGACGTGCATGACCTTCAGGACGTCGGCCCCGGCGGCGAGCGCTGAGGTGACGAAGCCGGCCCGTAGCGAGTGGCCGGAGAAGAGAGAGGCATCGAGCCCAGCCGCCGCAGCGTGCCGCTTCACGATGTCGGCCACGGATCGATCGGTGAGGCGCTCGGCCGAGACCGCGCCGCCCTTTCCGACGGACCGGAATACCGGGCCCGCCGTGATGCCGGCGACCTTCAGCCAGGCGTCGAGCGCCTCGCAGGGCTTGAGCTTCGCGCCGCGCGGGACGGCAATCTCCTGGCCTGCACCCTCCTGGTCCGTCTTCGAGCGGTGGACGTGGACGATGATCCCGTCCGGCACGCGCTCCAGATCGGCGACGTCGAGCGCGACGAGCTCCGACCGGCGGAGCGCGGCGGCGAAGCCCAGCAGGATCAGCGCGCGGTCTCGTAGGCCTGCCGGGCTGTCCGGGATCTTGCGCAGCATCTTCCGAAGCGCCTCGGCCGTCGCCGGCGCCTTCCGGGTCTGGCGGGTGCCGAGCGCCCGGCGGGCACCGCGGATCGTGGCCTTCACCGCCTCCGCAGCAACCGGGTTGTCGAACCCGGCTGCGCGGTGCGCCGCGGCGATGGCCGCCACGTGCAGGTCGATGGTAGCCGGCTTCCGTCCAGTGTCCGCGAGATGGGCGACGTAGGCAGCCACCGCGAGTGGATCCGCCGGCATCGAGTTGACGCCGGCACCGCGGCACCAAGTGACGAACACGGTGAAGGCCGAGGCATAGGCCTTCAGTGTCCGCTCCGACCGGGACGCACCAGCGTAGGCCTTCGCGCGCTCCAGTGATGCAGGTAGCGTAGCTGCCGGCGCGACCGGCACCGGCAGGATTTCCATGAGTTTCCAGGAGCACCGCAGGTGGGTGAACAGCGGCGAGTTGATTGGGGTCCGGATCGCCTCGGGCCTACGGAAGGGCCAAGATCAGTTCGCGCTTCGAGCAAGCGACCTGATCAGTTCGGGCCTCGACGTCGCCTATCTTCTAGTTCGCCTCGGTCCCGGCTGGACAGAACGCGACGGCACCGAGGATGGCGTTACCATCCTCGTCTGCGGCATCCCACTCGAACAGGCGATTACCCAGATACATCAGCGGGTTGGGCTGAAAACCCCGCTGTCCGGCCAAGCCATCTGATTGCTTCCGACAAGGAAAGTTAGCGGAAGCGTAATAGGTGGCCGATAGCCGGATCCCGTCGGCTCAAATGCCCCTCAAGCAGGCCGGCCGGCGGGTCGAGCGCGTGCGATTTAGCGTAGCTCGGCCCGCTAAAATCAGGCCGCCGGCCGAACCGACCGGCGCCGCCGAGCAACCGTGAAAGGTACGCCCTTCGTGCTCGTGCCGTTATGCCCGAAAGTGCGCTTCTCGATGGTCCCGATGAGGGGCCTGAGCTGGCGGATCAGCGACCGGATGCGCCGGCAGTGATGGTCGCGCGCGGCGAGGTCGACGTCCTGGCGCCCAGTCGCGCGCAGGCGGCAGAGCGCGAGGCTCTCCTCCTCGATCGCGGTGACGATAGCGTGGGCGCTCATCGGGGACCGATCATGACATGGAACACCGCCCGCGTCTCACGGGGCAACGCCTAAGCTGTTGAGCGGGTTCGGTGAAGCTGGGTCCGGACATGCAAACGCCCGGCGGCTTCTCAGCCCCGGGCGTGCGTCTCGCGACGGTCGGTTTTTGCCGGGTTTCGCCCGTCGGGTCAAGGAGTCGGGCGACGAACAGCCGTACCACTCAGGACCAGAAGCTCCTCAATGACATGCGGCGGTTCAACGAAGTTGCGATAGTAGGAAGAGCCGCCGGTCAACCCCTGTTTCGCAACAGTGAATTGCACGTTCGAGCTGTCTGCCGCGTCCCTCATCTTGAACACGTTGTAGGAAACGATGTGGTCCGTGTTGACGACCACCTTTGTGTTCGACCCGTGTTCTGTCAGCTCAATCCAAGCCACGTGATTACCTCCGTTCCGACGCGCCCATGCTGGCGCATGAGCCGGCCGCTGTCACGGGTCCATCCCGTTCGCCCGACGCCACGAGGCATAGAACGCCTCGTCGCGAACCCAGGTCGCCTCAACGGTCACCGTGGAATCGGAGACGCGCTTCCAGAAGCGGTGAGCCGCCCGTGACCGCGCGGCCAGCATCCGGTCGGCCGCAAAGCGGTTGAGGCGCTCGTATCGGACGCGCGGCCGCCCCACCCGCCGCATGCCGAGCGGCGGATAGACCGCGAGGTGGCCGCTGCACACGCCCTCAGGCCTCCCCGCCGACCCGGCAGCGCGCCGCCACGATGTCCCGCACCCGCCCCCGCCCGGCGACGGCCCGCTGGACCTCCGACTTGGCCTGCGGGGCGTAGCGCGCTTCCTCGGCACCCCAGTACTGACCTTGGCCGGCCGGGACGGCGCGGCCCTGCGCGTCGGTCTCCTCGCCGGTCTTCTGGCCCTGGAAAAACCGCTCCTGCACGTTCGCCACGCCCTCGGCCGCGAAGTCCTCGTCGAGGTTCTCCATCAGGATGCGGAAGTGCGCCGCGATCTGGCTGGTGCCGCGGTCGCCGCCCTTGCCGCGGGACTCGGCGAACTGCGCGAAGGTCTGCCGGCCGGTGAGGACCTCGTGGAGGAACCGGGCGCCGGGCACGCCGACGGCGCGGACGACCTTGTCCTTCAGCTTCGCCACCAGCCGGGCGTCGTCGATCGCGTAGATGACCGACAGCTCGTGCGCGATGGTCATGTCCTTCGATCCGCGGACGCCGAAGTCCATGGAGCCGAGCCGGGCACCGGAGGCGCGCTCGAAGATCGCCTGGACCTGGCGCCCGACCTCGTACTGGGAGACCGTGAGGCGCCCGTGCGAGCGCTCCATCTCCAGCACGTCGACGCGGCGGTTGACCGAGGCGAGCGTGCGGCCGCCGGGCGTCCACGGATCGTCGACCGCGACGGCCGCCGTCTGGATCGGGCCGCGCTTGCAGCGGACCGGCTTCGACAGGTCGGTGCGCGGGTCGAAGGCGCCGGTGTGGTCGTACCGGTCGCCACGCGGATCCCGGCGCCGCTCCGGCCGAGCGAACCGCTCGTGCGTGTGGGTGGCCGGCGAGCCGGCGAGGGTGATGGCCTTGGTCCTGGACGCTGCCACGGTGGTGCCCCTTGAGGCGGTCGACCTTCCGTCGATCCGTGACACCTGATCTGCGTCCCGTTTTTGGACACACGCAAGCGTGATCTATGCCTGCGTCACTCCGGCAGGCCGGCTTCACGTGCGTTCCAAGCATCGGCGAGCCGCTCGCAGGCCCGCTTCCAGCGCCGGTCGAAGGTTCGCCGCCAGATGCCGAACTCGCGGCAGTGATCCGAGATCGTGCCGCCGGGCACCTCCTTCAGCAGACGAAGCCGGCGGTCGCGCTTGATCCGCCGCCGCGCCTTCGCCCGGGCCCAGGTCAGGAGCGCGATGCGCTCGTCGCTGTCGCGCCCCAGGACCTCCGACGAGAAGTTGACCCAGTCGAAGGTACCCGGCGCCGCGTCCGGATTGAGCAGCGTGCCGATGCCAGCCCGGGCCGAGAAGATGGGGGTGTCGGGCAGGGCCTGGAATGCCGCGACGAGCCAGCGCGACACGTCCTTGCAGTCGACGGCCGGCGGGTCCGGGCCTTCGATCCTCAGCGGGTTCGCCATCAGCACCGGGTACGCGCTCTCCTCACGCGGCCGAGCGGCCGAACAGGTCAGCCGCTGGCGGGTCGGCGCGGGCGGGTGCGGCCGGCATCGGGGGCAGCGCCACGCGCGCCTCGACGATCGCGCGACAGTCTGGATCGGCGCACGACCACATGCCGTCGGAGCGATTCCGGAAGACGCCGAAGCCGAACGAGGCGCCGAACACGCCGCAGGACGCGCAGGAGCGCTCGACCGGGCGCTTGGCCGCCTGCTCCGCGGCTTCCTCGGCAGCCTTCCGCGCTGCCTCGCGCTGACGGAGTTCGATCTCCCAGAGGTTCGGCCTCACGACGCACCTCCCGTGTGGCCATGACGCTGGTCGAGGCGGGCCATCAGCCGGCCGATGTCCGGACCGTGGCCGGTCGCGCGGAGCCGGGCGAGGTCCTCGTCCAGCTTCGCCCGCTGCGCCTGGGCGATCTCGGCCGGCGTTTCGGCACGACGGCGCGCGGGTTCGGCCTGCCGCATCCGCTGGAGATGCGCCTCGGCCGCCTTCGCAACCTCCGCGCGCTGCTCGGCCGTGGGCACGTCGTAGATCTCCGCCTCGAGCACGCGGCGGATGCGCAGGAGCTGCGTCCGGAGCGGGATCAGGCCCTCGCGCGCCTCGTCGGCGAACTCGGCTGGGGAGGGCCGCCAGCGCTTCACCCAGGGCCGCAGCGTCTCGCCCGACCGGAAGCGCTCTGCCGCCGCGTGAATTGCGGCCAGCGGAAGGGCCTTCAGCGCCGCCACGTACTCCGCGATCAGCACCTCGTTCTCGTCATCGCCGCGCCCGCGCCCCTGCTCGAATCCGAGGAGCACCCGGGTCACGACCGTGTCGACGTGCCGGGGATCCGAGGGCGCCGTCAGCTCGGCGTTAAGCCGCGCGGCGACGTCGGAGAGCACTCGACGCTCGGCTGTCGTGGCCGCCCTGTCCCGCCGCACGCAGCAGCGGGTCGGAAGGACGGGATGCGCCTCCAGCCTGCCATGGAGTGCCGAGATCCTCTCCTCGACCTGGGCCGGCGTCGGGGTCGTTCGCGTCGATGGCGGGCGGTTCGACATCGTAGGCTCCCATCTGGGATGCGGCGTGCTGACGGATGAGGCGGGCGGCGAGGCCCGTAGGCGCTGGCTGGGCGGGGCGGCCGCGCTCTGGGCGCCGGCCGGTGGCTTCGCGCCGGGCCTGGAGGCGCCGCTCGACCCAGGTCGAGAAATCGGCCAGCTCGCGGCCGTCGGCCTCCTCGATCAGGCCGAGCACGACCACGGCCTCGTCGTGGGCGATGCCGAGCCAGTGGCCGATCAGGCCGCGGGCCGAGTGCTCGGACCGGCCGGTGTTGGCGCAGATCAGCCCGATGCCCCGGGTCATCAGCTCCCGGCGGTAGCTCCGCGGCTGGTCGCCATCAGCCTCGCCAGCGCCACCGGCCTGCCCGACGACGTCGGCCGACCCGTCAGGGTCGGAACCGGGGGTTGGGGAGGGGTTAAGGGGTGGGGGTGGAGGTGCAGGAGGAGGGGGCGGACCATCCGGGGAGGGGCCGGGGGGTAACGTGCCATCTGCGGTGTCACGTGACTTCACGTGACGCGTGCGCCCTTGGCGGACCCGGTCGGAGGTCCGGCGCTTCTCGATCGCCTCGACGGCGACCTGCGCGCGGGCGAGTTCCATCGCGACGCGCTGGAGCAGCTCGGGCTCGAGGCCGGCACGGGCCAGATCGGCGATGAGGGTGGGATCGCTCATCGGCCTACTCCACCGCCATCGGCATGGGGCCGGGCTCGTGGTTGGCCTCGGTGTAGTCCTCCCAGGACATGCGGCTTAGCTGCGTCGGACCGCGGTGGGAGACGTCCCAGACGAACCACGCGTGGGCCATGTTCGAGGAGGCCTTTGGGCCCACCCAGCCGTCGCGGTGCATCATCGGCAGGCGCTTGCGGAAGCAATACACCCGGGCGAGCGTGCCGGTGTCGAGGATGGAGCCGCGCGAGATGCTCTCGTAGAACGAGAACCGCAGCAGCATCATCACGCGCGGGCAGAGCCGCACCGCCTTCTCCACGAAGGCTCGGGCGTCCTTGTAGGGCGGATTCGTGATGATGCAGTCGATGCCCTCGGGCGCCTCCTCGATCGTCAAGAAGTCGAGGCCTGAGACCTGCCCCTTCCAGCCATAGTCGACGAGGTCGGTGGCGAGCACGTCGTGACCGCCAGCGTACAGCTCGCGCACGATGGCGCCGGGCCCACAGGCCGGCTCCCAGATCCGCTGCGGCATCCACTCGATCGCCATCAGCGCGCGCACGGCCACGGCCGGCGTCTCGTAGAGGTCGTTCCCACGCTCCGAGAGCGCGTGCGCCTTGTTCTCGCGATGGCTCACGGGGCGGACCTCCGGAGGCGCGAGGAATCGGCGCTGGCGCGCGCGACGACGGAGATGCTGCCGTAGAGCGCGCGGACCGCGAGGATGGGGAGGTGCCATGTCATACCACCGCCTCCAGCGGAGGGCGCACGGGGGCGATCGGCTCCAGGGCCGCTCCGTCGGACAGGCCGCGCACCGTGGCGGCGACCTCGTCGTGCTCGGCGTGCCACTCCAGCAGGGCCCGCACCGCGTTCCGGTCGTTGTCGACGACGCCGTGCCGCTGGAGCAGGTCGGAGACCGCCTTTACCGAGTTGTCGAGATCCATGCGGGACGAGCGCGGCACGGCCAGGAGCAGGACGTACGCGCCCGGCACCCGGCCCGGCCGCTGGGCCTGGAGACGCCAACCGGCGCCATCAATCCACAATTTGTAGGCGTCCGACTTCACCGGACCGCGCTCCTTCGTGTGCCGGTAGATCCGGTTCACCGAAGGCGGGACCGGCAGGAGCACGGTCACGGAATCGACCACGCGGCGCGCAGGCGGCGCGAACACGGGACCATGGGAAGAGGGCAGGCGGCGCATGGCGATCACCGGCTCGACGCGATGGCGTCTTCGAGGTCGATTTGGCGCGCGGCCGAGCCGCCGCGGCGGTTGCGCTGCGCGTGCGCCTCGACGCCGAGCGAGGCCGATGCGCGGGCGAGGCCGGCGCCGGTGGTCTCGACCGGCTCGATGCCGGGCCCGGAGATCGTGATGCGGGCCTCGGCGAACTCGCGGCTCACCGCGGCGCGGCCGAGCGGCGTGTCCGCCAGCATGCCGAGGGCCTGCATGTAGAGCTCAAGGATTGCCTCCTGCTCCTGGCGCTCGGAGTGATCCTGCTTGCGAATGCGGAGGATGGTCCGCATCGCCTTCGTGTCGAAGCCGCGGCCCTTGGCTTCGGCGAACACCTCTTTGATGTCGCCAGCAACCCCGGCCTTCTCCTCTTCCAACCGTTCGAGCCGCTCAATGAACTGTCGAAGTTCATCCGCGGCGACGCCATCAGCGGCCGAGACTTGATCGGGGGAAGATCTTGTGGCCTTCATAGCTCAACCCGTCGCAGGGGATTTCATCGTCCGCCCGGTCTGTTCGCGCAGGCCGGGCGGTTCTCGTTTCAGGGGTGCGAGCGGTTGCCCGGCAGGCGCGGGTCGTGGCCGCTGTGACGGGGCACACGCGGCTCCTCGACGACGGGCGAGCGGTCGCCGAGCGGCGCGTAGAACTGCTGCTGCGCGGGCGCCGGCGTGATCGACACCAGCGCGTGCGCCATCGCCTCGGCCCAGCCGAGCAGAGCAATCAGGCCCGTGCGGAGGATCGCGTTCACGGCCGTCTCAGGCACGTGCGTCTCGACGCTCTCGCGCAGGGTCGCGAAGTGCGCCGGCAGGGTGGCGACGAAGACGCCGTCGGCCATGCTCACTCCTCCTCGTTCGCGGCCCGCCACAGCGGCAGGTCCGTCAGATCACCCGCACCCGGCAGGCCCGGCAGACGCGGGCCAGCATCCGGAACGACCAGTGCCGGTGCGGTCGGCCGTCCTGGACGGCGCGGAGCTGCGCCCGCAGCCGGCGCGCCTCCCGGCGTTCTCGCAGCAGCCGGCCGATCTCCCTGAAGAGCCGCATGAAGATCCTCCCGGAGCAGGGCGTTGCTGGCTTCGGCCGCGTCTGCGGCGGCCTCGATGCTGGTGCAGAGCCGCTCGTAGGCGGTCCGGATGTTGTGCAGGACGTGCCCGTCGAGGCCGGTGTCCTGGCGGCCGATGAATTTCCGGACCCAGGATCCCGAGGCGCCGATCCGGCGTCCGACCGCATCGTAGGCGGCCATCTTCGAGCCCATGCTCGTCTGGGCGAGGCGGACGAGCGCCGACAGCTTCGGCAAGGTCTCGTCCCGAGCTTGAGATGCGGTCAGCATTGCTCGGTTCCGGTCAGTCTTTGTCCCCACTGGCCCACTCCTTCGCGACATCTTGCGGATGTCGACGAGGAGCGCAGTGAATGCGGGAGGTTGACGAGGTACGCAGACACACGAGCGCGACCGCTGGCTTGGCGGCATGGACGGACGCGCAGGAGAAGGGACGACCCGGCCGAGGGTCCGAGATTGCGATGGTCTCGGCCGGGTCGCTCGCTGGCGGGAGGCGTGAGCCTGCGACCGCTGCGATAGGGGGAAGCTGTGCACAGCCGCGCGACAGCCAGTAAAGACGTCGGCACGGCCGAGGAGTTACAGTTCTCGCGGACGAGAACGGCAGACCCGGCGATGTGCTTGAGCACCGACATTTCAGGCGCGCCTCCGAAGACGCGCCAGGCCACGGCGCATGCGATCGCGAAGCGAGGCGGCGTTGTCCTGGCCGACAACGACAACATCCACCGGACGCTCAGACCGATCGACGGCGACGGGCTCGACCGGCACGAACACCACGCCGCGGCCCATGGCATCGGCGACGCGCAGAAGGTCAGCGAAGCGATCGCGGTGCCGCAGAAGCGCGAGCAGCTCGGTGTCCTGGGCCTCGGCCTGGAGATGCTGCGCGGCGCGCTCCAGCTCGAACGCCTGCTGCGCCGTCTCGGCAGCCGCGCCGGTATCGGGATGCTCGCCACGCTCGACCTCGATGGCGAGACGCGACGCCAGGATCGCGAACGCGCCCGAAGCGCGGCGGCAGGCGCAGCCAAGGGCCAGTAGGTTCTTCGCGTCGGTCACGGTGGGCTCCAGGCAGAAGACCGCCACCGAGGCAGAGGCCTCGACGCTGCCGACGGCAGGGGCACGCGGCGAAAGGCGAGGGGCGGCGCTCACAAGAGCGCTCCGCCGCAGACGATCAGCCCGGCGCCGACGACGAGGCCGACGTGGCTCGCGCGGCGGACCAGCGCGTCAGACGGACCACCCGAGACCAGGGCGCGCCCAGCGGTGCAGCTCAGGACGGACCACGCACCGAGGAAGAGGCATGCCGTACCCATCAGCGGCCACCGAGTTGCGGGGCCACCAGCGCGGGCCGGAGCATCCGGTGGACACCCGACCCGCGCGGCCTACCATCGTGAGTGCGACGCACGATGGAGCTGAAATTGACGCAAGACGAATTGGACGATCTGAACGCTCGCCTCGACACGCTCACGCTCGCCGTGAAGCTCGTCGCAGCGAAGGTCCCGGGAGGGCAGAAGGGCTTGGAGAGGCTCATCGAGACCCTCCAGGAGCATCTCCCCGATGACTCGGAAGGGCATCTCGTTCGCCAGCGGGCTCTTCGTGAGATTGATCGCTGGAAGAAGCCCGCTCCGTAAGATCGGCTGCTCGGACCAGCGCGGCCGCGAACGCGCGGATCACGCTGGCCCGAGCCCGGCCACCACCCTCACGAAGCACGTGATTGTCGACCAGGCGGGCGCCCAGCGCGAACATCACGTCGCCATCGGGAAGGGCGGTCACCTCGACGAACGGGACACCGATCGGCGGCAGGTCGCTGAAGGCATCACCGGAGGCATGGCCGGTGTGAAGCGGCACACGTTCCAGGGACAGGCCATGCGCGCGCGGATCCCAACCGTGGGCGATGCGGAGCGTGCGATCGGCGCCCATCACGCGGCCGCTCCCTCGACGGGAGCAGGGCCGCGCTCAGCGGCGCGAGCCTGTCCGGTGACGACGTGATCGATCGCCGTGACCTCACCGCCGGTAATGCGCTGGATCTCGGCAGCCACTTCGATGGAGGGCATGGCGTCGCCGTTCTTCACTCGCGTGATGAACGACGGATCGCGGCCCAGCTCTTTCGCCAGGGCGACCACCGTCTTGCCTTCGCGTTTGAGCCAGTCTGCGAGCGTCATGTCGCAAAACATGCATCTCATACACAATGCATGTCAAGCACGTTTGTGCATGGGCGAGCGTGGCGCTCTCAGCCCCTATGGCGACACTAGGCGCATGCCACCGATCGCAAAGCCGAAGCGCGAGCGCCGCCCGAACTTCCTCCGCCAGTGGCGCAAGCACCGCGGCTTCACGCTGGAGACCGTCGGCGCGGAAGTTGGCATGACCGGGCCCAATCTAGGCCGAGTGGAGAAGGGCGAGGTTCCCTATTCGCAGGACCTGCTCGAATTGCTCGCTGACATGTACGGCTGCGAGATTGCCGATCTTCTCGTCCGTGATCCTTCGGACCCGGAAGGAATGTGGTCGATATGGGAGCGAGCACAGCCGGCCCAGAGGAACCAGATCGCCGCCGTGGCCAAGGCGCTGATCGGGGAGGAAGCTAATAAGGCGTCGCAGCAGAGTACATCTGCTCCAAAACGGGTAAAGGCAGCACGCCGAAGCGCTTGAGAATGACCAAGCGGCCCTGCTCGCCCGTCCGCATGTCTCCCCTCCACTTGTAGGCTAGAACGCCGGCCACTCGCTTTTCTAATCCTTCCGCCTTCGATACTGCCGCCTCGGGTGAAGCCTCTTGGATCGGGTCATCTCCGATCAGGTCTCCCTCGGCATCCCGCCTGAACACTTGAACCATAAATCGCTCAACGACCGGCACCCACTCCTCCCAGGGTTGTGGTGACGCCTGCCTGAGATAGAACATATCGGGAACATGTCGCGCGTATTTCGCGGGTTCCGAATTACAGCCGACTCTTCAGGTGCTTGGCCTGTGGATGGCTGTGGAGGGCAGCGCTCGCGACAAAGTATGCATCGGATGCATTTTCTGGATTGACCCCGGAATGTGTATGTGATGCACTATCTCCATCGCCGCTCACCGAGCCGATGGAGCCCCAGATGCTCACCGCCTACCTCGACAATCTCCAGCACGCCTCGGCCGCCGCCCAGATCGTCGGCTGCGTCCTGAGCTTCATGGCTCTCGGCCTCGGCCCGTTCGTGCCCGGCTTCGTCGTCGATCACGTCCGCGCCTACCGGGCGGCCCGCTGACCATGGCGACCCACTCCGCCAAGGCGCGCGCTGCCAGCCTCGCCCGCTTCGCCGCCCGCTGCGATGCCGGCCGGGCGAGCCTGCCCGACCCCCGGTTCCGCCCGAGCCAGAGCCCGGCCCTCAACGCGGCGATCGCCGACGTCGAGGACCACGCCCGCCGCTGGGTCGCCGCCCGCGTCGAGACCAACCGCGAGCTGGGCCGCACCGAGCCGCCGGCCCGCGACACCCGCCTCGACCTGTCCCTCGCGCCGGCCGCTGTCCGGTCGCCGACCGGAGCCCTGCTGTGAACGCCTTCCGTGAAGCGCACCGGCACGCCCTGCCGGCCGAGAGCCTCGACGCGCTGGAGCCCGTCGCCTTCCCGAGCGGCGCGGCCCTGGCCGACGCCGTCGCCAGCTTCCTGCGCGCCTTCGACCACGGCCACCTCGGCTCGTTCGGCAGGTGCGGCGGCGAGGACAGCGCCTGGATCGCCGACATGCGTGAGCAGCTCGTCGCCTTCCGTGCGGACCGCGCCCTCGTCGGCAACCTGCAGGATGGAGGCGTCCGTTGAGCGCGACCCAGCCTCTGACCTTCAATCAGGAGGTCTTCATCGCGGCGGTCGACGAGCGAGCCGCGCTGCTCGGTCTGCCGACCTATAGCGAGATCGCCCACTCGCTGCCGCGGCACGTCGCAGCCCACGAGATGGCCGAGCGCAACAGCGCCGACCTCTACGCCGTCCTGCGCGCCCTCGAGAGCCAAGTCGGCGAGCTGCAGGTCCTCCTCGCGCGCACCGGCCTCGACCAGCCGCGCGCGGTCGTCGAGCTCATCCTGGAGGATGCGCTGGAGAAGGCCACGGCCGCCAGCATGGCCGCCGGCGTCGCGCTCTTCACCGCCGAGACCCGCGTCGACCTCGACGGGCGCGACGACGTCACCGTGCTCGCCGACGCGCGCACGCGGCTCCGGGCTGTCGGGAGGCGCCTGTGACCCTCCCGCCCTTCACCCACACCGAGGCCGTGATGACCCGCTCCGTGCTCCCCTTCGAGATGCGCGAGCCCCGCGCCGTCACGCCCGCCCAGCGCGCGATCTTCCTCGGCATCCGGGCCCCGGTCCGCGCCTGCGAGAGCACCCTGCGCGGCCTCGCCGACGCCGACGGGACGGTGTTCGCGCTGCTGCTCCCGGCCGGCTCCCCGGGCCTCGACAGCGAGCGGGCCGAGATGCTCGCCGCCGCCATCAACGCCGGGCTCGGCGTCGCCGGGCATGCCGCGGCGGCGGAGGCGTGACTGCCATGGCCCTGCTCGCCCCCGACGCCCCCTCGCGCCCGTCCACGGTTCGGATCCACGCCGACCTCTTCCAGGGCACCGACGAGTGGATCGCTGCCCGCTGCGGCATGCTCACCGCCAGCGAGATGTCGCTGATCCTCACGCCGACCCTCAAGGCGGCAAAGAACGAGAAGGAGCGGGCACACCTCTACGAGCTGCTCGCCCAGCGGATCACCGGGTTCGTCGAGCCGCGGTACGTCAGCGACGACATGCTGCGCGGCCGGGACGACGAGGTCGAGGCGCTCACCCTCTACGCGCGGCACTACGCCGAGACCGAGACCGTCGGCTTCATCACCAACGACCGCTGGGGCTTCACGCTCGGCTACTCGCCGGACGCGCTGGTCGGCACCAACGGCCTCGTGGAGTGCAAGTCGCGCCGGCAGAAGTACCAGGTCGAGACGTTCCTGGTGCACGTGCCCGAGGGCACGATCCCGGCCGATTACGCGCTCCAGATCCAGACCGGCCTCCTCGTCTCCGAGCGGCTCTGGTGTGACCTCGTCTCGTATTCCGGCGGCCTGCCGCTCGCGGTGATCCGCTCCTACCCGGACGACGCGATCCAGGCTGCGATCATCTCCGCCGCCGGCGACTTCGAGCAGCGCCTCCGCGACGCGATGAGCCGCTACCGCGAGGTGGAGAGCCTCTTCGGCCGCGTCCCGACCCAGCGCATCGAACGGGAGATCATGGCGTGATCGACATCTCGCAGACGTGTGCCCCGAAAAGTGACCAACTGAATGCCGACGACCTGATCGGAGGCCCGCGCACCATCACGGTGACCAGCGTCGTCAGAAAGGACGGCGACCAGCCGATCGCCATCCATTTCGAGGGGGACGGCGGCAAGCCGTACAAGCCCGGCAAGTCGATGCGCCGCGTGCTCCTGCGGATCTGGGGCCAGGACGGCGCCGCCTACGCCGGCCGGCGGATGACGCTCTACCGGGACGACGCCGTGCAGTTCGGCGGCGCGGCCGTCGGCGGGATCCGGATCAGCCACATGTCGGGGATCTCCTCGGCGGTGACGATGGCGCTCACGGTCACCCGGGCGAGCCGCAAGCCGTTCACGGTCAAGCCGCTGGCCGAGGAGCGCAGGCCGGCACCGGAGCAGCAGCGGCTCGCTCCGCCGTCAGACGGGGGCGGTCCGGAAGGCTGGCGCCAGCCCAGCGGACGCGATCGCCTTTACGCCGACGCCCGGGCCGAGGCCGCCAAGGGCAGCGACGCCCTGCGGGCCTTCCGTGCGGACCTCGACCCGCGCGCTGATCGCGCCCTCGACGGCATCGCTGACGAGCTGCAGCGGATCGCGGCCGGCGCAGACGTCGCTGCCGACGACGATTTTCCCGGCTTCGCGCCGGCCGCTGAGGAGGCCGCCTGATCATGGCGACCATCTTCTGCGCCGACTGCGGCACCGAGTGCGCCCTCGTCGACGGCCGCGATGTCGACGCGCACGACCCCGAGATCGCCGACGCGTGGGTCTGGGCCTGCCCGGTGTGCCCCGCATCATGGGCGCACCAGAGCAAGGACGGCGGTTGCGTCGGGCTGCCGGCCGGGCAGGCGACGGTGAACGCCCGCGCCCTGCTGCGCCTCCAGGTAGTGGTGCCGCTCGTCCGGCAGGTGCCGCCGAACGAGCAGGTCCTGGCCGCATCCCGCGTCCGCGCCTTCCTCGCCGACCATCTGGAGCTGCCCGACCAGGAGGGGCTTCTCGCCCACCTCAACCTCGACCAGCTCCGGCACGCGTGGCGCGTCCTTCACGCGGCGACCTACGACGACGTCCGGATCTGGGCCCAGCGGCACCGCGGCACGAAGCGGCGCGCCCCGGCGAGGGGCGAAGGGGTGGCGGCATGAACGCGCCACACCCTCATACCCTGTCGCGGGACCTACGCCCTCACGCCGAGCACGCGGCGCGCTTCCTCAAAGATCACCGCGTGCCGGACGGCCTGCGGACCCTTGTCCGGCACACCCGCGGCAACCTTGCGCACCGCTTCCTGGAACGCCTGTCGGTTGATCGCTCGCGGACCGAGCGTGCTCAGGAGCGCTATCAGGACCGAACGCACCGCTTCGGTCCGCTCATTGGCTTCGGCGACTTCATCCGACTCCCGCGCTGTGGGTCCGCCGAGCCCGGCCAACTCGCGGTGCAGGAGAGCTGCCTGCGACAGCAGCTCTGCGGCCTTCTTCTCAACCTCCGCCGCCCGCCACGCACTATCAGATCCGTCACGCGCCATAGTGCTCTCCGCTCCCGCGTCTCACATCGGTCTGAGCATGACCATCGGGGCGGCCACCGCGGGGCGTGGCACATCCTGCGCGGGGCTGATTACGCCGAGATCGGGCGGTGGTCGACGCGGACGAGGGTAACGCAGCCCCGCGCGGCGCTCGGTGAGGGAGCGGCGGCATGAAGCGCAAGCTCCTCGCCGCCGTCCTCCGCCAGCCCAGCTTTGGCGAGGTGCGTCATGGCTGATCGCGCCGCCCAGCGTGCCGCCACCGAGGCGCTTGAGGAAGCCGTGCGCCGCGAGGCCGCTGCGACGCGGGGGGCCGCGTGATGCGCTGGGCCTACGGGTTCATCTCAAAAACGCGCTGCGACTCGGTCTTCAGCACCTCGTGCCAGACGGCTTTCGGCCCTTCGTTCGGTGTCGCCTTGATCGCCTCGGCGATTGCAGCTTCAAACGCCTTGCGGTCGAACCGGAACCACCGGCGGCTCGCGAGTGCCGTCGTGAGTACGAACCTGACGGCAAAGGTGCGCTGGTTCGCCTCCTCCAGCGCCGTGGTGGACGCCGATACCTCTTCCCGTGCTCGCGCGAACGCGCCGTCGATCTCGGCCTTCGCACGGTCGAGCGCTCCTAGGTTCGTCAATCACAGCTCCATCGGTCTTCGCGCATCAGATCGTAGGCCGCGCGGGTCGGACGTCCAAGCCATGACCGACTCACTCACCCTCGAGGAGATCACCACCGGCGAAGCGCCATGGCCCGACGTCCACTGCTTCGGGCTGACCGCCGACGGCTCACCGATCCATCCGATGGCGCGGGGCCGCTCGCGCATCCCTGATCACGCTCAGCCGATGCTCTGGAAGGAGGGCTCTCGATGACCCGCCGCGTCTACGCCCAGGACAAGAGGGTCAGCCACTTCTCAGCGGTTCGGCCGACTGCGCCCGATCGCTTCTGCCAGTGCAGGGAAGCCGCCGCTCAGTTCGGCACCACTGATCCGGAAGCGCCGTCCGAACATGCTGTTCAGCCAGGACGCGAAGCGAGCTCGTCTCGTCCACTGGATGCGCGCAGAAGCTTCGGGATCGATCTCCAGGCGGTAGTAGCTGCTCATCCAGAACTGCGCCGGCTTGATGGCACGGATCACCTCCCAGGGGATCCAGTCCGTCGAGAGACGACGGTCATAGATGCCTTGCGGACCGACAGAAATGACGGGATCGGACTGGAACAGCTTCAGCCCCCACATGACCGCGCAAAGCCCGAAGAACACTGCGCCGGTGCGCATCTCGTAATCTCGGAAGCTGCCAGGGATTATAGTATCAGCGCCAACATTGGGTCGAACCAGAACCAGCCACAGAGCCACCGCAACGAAAACGCAGGACCCCAAAAAGCCCATAAAAATGCGCGAATTGGATCGGCGAAGATCGATTGTACTCATCGGAATACTCCCTCGCTTGAGTATTCGGCCTACTCCTCGCTATGGGCTCCCGAGGTGCGTTGGAGCACTAATGCGACCGCCGCGAGCGATGCCAGTCACAGCTTCCAGCAGCTCGGTTGCGCAGGCTTGAATTGTGGAGGTGGACGATGACCCGAGACCCCGGCCGCATCGCCTACGAGGCCCGCTTCGCCCACGCCAGCACGCGCGACGTGGAGCCGTGGGACAGCCTGCCCGCGGACGTGAAGGCGATCTGGGTACGGGTTGAAACCGCGGTCATCGCTGCCGCTGGCCCAGGCCTTCACCCCGGCCAGGCTCGGGAGGCTGCTGATGATCCGGGTCAGCCTTCGACCATCTCGACGGCGGCCATAGTCCCATCCGTGGCAGCCGGTGAGACCTTCGTGGTCATTCAGGATGAGCACGTGCAGCTGCTCCAGCGCATCGACCGCGGCCCCTTCTTCGTGCCGCTCCTCGAGCTCGCATACGTGAAGCTGATCCCCTGGAACGGGGACACCCTCATTCCGCGGCTGGTGAGCTGCGGCTGGGCCGAGATGGCGCCGCGCGAGTCGCGCGCCGTCCGCATCACTGACGCTGGCCGTCAGGCATTGGCTGATTTCGACGAAGCAAGGCTGAAGGAGCGGGGAGGGGAGCAGCCATGACGGAACGTCTGCCGGTGCCGAGCCGCCTCGCTGCGGCCTTCGACGGGCGCACGACCCTCACCCTCCAGGAGACCGCCTTCGCCTTGGAGATGGACCAGAAGACCCTCCGCCGCGAGGTCGACCTGGGCCGAATTAAATACGTGTTGCGGGGGACCGGGGAGAAGCGGAAGCTCCGCCGATTCCTGCTCAGCGACCTGCTCGATTACCTCTACGACGAGAGGCGTTCGGAATGTCCGTCTATAAGCGTCCCGACGCGTCGGCCTACTGGTGCGAGTTTTGGATCGAAGGTGACCGATATCGCCTCTCTACGCGCCAGACTGAGCGGCGTGCCGCGCAGCTCACCGAAAAGCAGCTGAAGGCCGAAGCCAAGGCGAATCGGGCGGCGGTCAAGAAACAGCGTCAGGAGTGGGGCGGGAAGGAGCCGCCGACGATGGCGGTGGTGGTCGCGCTCTACTGGGAAGAGGTCGGCAAGCACCATGCTGTCCCGGCGACGACGTGGCGGTCCCTGGAGTGGATCATGGACCATTTCGGCGAGGACACCCTGCTCACCGAAATCACCGGCCAGAAGATCGCCCAGATGGTTGCGCGTCGGCGCGGGATCCGGGTCGTGCGGGACAAGGACTCGCGCCGGCTGCGCGAGATCCCCAGCGACACGGTCCAGAACGCGACGGTGAACAGGTACGCGGTCGACCCGCTCCGCAAGCTCTTCCTGCGCGCCCGGGAGGTCTGGGGCTACCCGGTGATGTCGCCGAAGTGGGGCGACTTCCGGCTGCGTGAGCCCGAGGAGCGCATCCGCGAGGCCAGCGTCGACGAGGAGAAGCGGATCATTGAGGCGCTCGGCCCCGATTACGGCCGGCTCTTCCGGTTCATGATCGCCACCGGTTGCCGCGCCCAGGGCGCGCTGCTGACCTGGGCCCAGGTCGACCGGCTCAGCATGCTCGTCCGCATCAAGAACAAGGGCAAGGACGGGCAGGCCCGGTTCTACACGATGCCGCTCACCCCGCGGCAGCTCGCGATCATCGATGAGGCCGTCGGCCACCACCCGACACACGTGTTCACCTACGCCGAGGCGCGCCCGGGCAAGGGGCCGGACGGCAAGCCGCTCGAACCGAAGCGACATCCGATCACCGACAACGGGTTCAAGTCGCACTGGCGGCGGCACGTCCGCGATGCCGGGATCGCGGAGGGGTTCCGGCGGCACGACACTCGGCACACCATGGGCACGCGGCTCGTCCGGGCGACCGGGAACCTCAAGCTCACCCAGAAGCAGCTCGGCCACTCCCGCATCGAGACGACGATGCGCTACGCCCACGTTCTGGTCGAGGATATCCGGACCGGCGTCGAAGCGATGGAAGAGGCCCAGATCGCAAAGAACAACCACGTTTCCCACCCACGCCGGGCGCGGAAGTAAGGTAAAGTCCTGGCAGGATAAGCTTTATTCAGATCGCACCGAGTTCTGGGGGACTAGGGGTCGTGGGTTCGAATCCCGCCACTCCGACCATTCAAGCCTTTGGGCAACAAGGCTCTGTCCTGGAACGATCGCTGGTCGGTCCGCGAGCAAAGGCGGAACGCGCGGTGCACGTGGGCACTATGGGCCACCAGAGCCACCCACGGTCTGTTCTCGGTCGGTGCATTCTTGGCGGCGAAGGGGCGCCGAAGCCCATGGCCTCGAACCCGACCGTCTCGGCGCTTCGCGGAGGCCGCCGAGCTCTCTGACGAGGCGATCGACTTGGATCCCCAGCAGCGCGGCCGGCGGCGGAGGCGCGCCTCCCCGACTTTCAGCGCCCGCAGGTAGGCGCGGCCGTCCAGGCTTCGCCCTGCCTTGGCCAGATCGGATCATTCCGCCACACGTCGACGAAGCGGTGCGAAGCTGCGGGTGCTGTCGGTGTGCCTGGTGAGAACTCCCTTCCGCGCTGCCCAAACTCGCCATCGCGCGACGCGGCGCGGAGGGTCAGGATCGACGGCGCTGGCGTCCGGCCGATCTCAAACCCTGCATGCCGACACGCGCCGGATCCGCGACCTCTCCGGACTCGTGATCACGGGACCTGCGGGAGGCGCATCTCCTTGCGGAAGCTCTTGTCGAAGGCGGTGGCCGGCACGAAGCGGCGCAGCAGGCTGACCTGCCTCGCCTTGGGGCCCGCCGTGTAACGGCGCTTCGGGCTCGTCGCGGTGGCGGCTTCGACGATGACCTTCGCCACGACCTCGGGCGCATCGGCGGACTTCATGACCTCGCTCAGGAACCGGTCCCGACCGGCGCGCTCCGCCTCGTAGATGCCGAGCGGCGCGTCGGGGCGCACGAGGTTCCGGTCGAAGGCCGTCCGGGTGAAGGCGGGCTCGACGAGCACGATCCGGATCCCTTGCCCACGAACCTCGTGGTCCAGCGACTCGGAGTAGCCTTCGACGGCGTGCTTGCTGGCGCCGTAGAGCGCCATGTAGGGGGCCGGGATCAGGCCCTGGACAGAGCTGACGTTGACGATCCGGCCACCCTTCTGCGCGCGCATCAGGGGAAGCACGGCGCGGGTCGTCCGGATGACGCCGAACAGGTTCACGTCGAACATGGCCTGAGCCTGCGAGACCGACGATTCCTCGGCCGCGCCGCTGATGCCGAAGCCGGCGTTGTTCACGAGGAGGTCGATCCTCCCCGTCTCGCCGAAGACGGTCTCGACCATCTCAGTGACCGATCTCTCATCGGTGACGTCACAGACGATGGTGGCCATCCCGCCGTCCACGGCCAGAGACGCCCTCCGGCTGGTCCCGAATACGCGGTAGCCCGCAGCCTGAAGGGCCTTCGCCGTTTCCAGCCCGATGCCGGACGAAGCGCCTGTGACCACCGCGGTCTTGATGCTGCCCTTGCTCATATCGCCCTCCGATCCACGCGGCACCTTGCCCGCTGCGATCCAATATAAATTATGGTCATCATTTTTGAAAGCAAGCCAGATCCGAGGGCCTCGCCAATCCGGTCCAGGGTCTCGGAGGATTCATCGGCGATCTCCGTCATGGATCGCGAGCGCGGGTCGGTCGGTTCGAGGATCCTGCCGAACTGCTCCTCGGGTGCTCCCAGCACCGTCGCCTCGAGATGGGCGGGCGCCCCGCTCATCCCGAATGAGATGCGGCCCCGGGACGCGGACGCCGTTCGCCTCGGAGGCGCCGGCACCCATCGGCCTCGTCCGCGTCGCAGGCCTCGTCTCAGCGTCCCGAATTGGCGGCCGCCGTCAGGCCCGGCGGAACCGGGGATGTGCTCGGCGCGGGCTCCGCCAGGAACATCCGGCCGGTCGCGAAGGCGACCGCGTTGACGAGGCCCATGGCAACGAAGCCGGCCGAGAGGGCGACGAACATCCCGACCAAGCCCAACCCGAGCCTCGCCGCGATCCAGGCTCCCCCCAGGGCCACGGCCATCCGAAGGACGCTCGCGGCGAGCGGCCAGCCGACACGCCCGGCCCCCTGGGCCGCGAAGTAGAGGGCGAGGCCGGCCCCGAAGAATCCGTAGAACGGTCCGACGACGCGCAGGTAGGTCGAGCCGGTGGCGAGCATCGCCGGATCGTGCCCGAACAGGCCGAGCCACCCGGCAGGATGGAGGGCGGCCGTGAGGCCGATGGCCTCCGTCAGGACACCCGCCACGAGGGCGCCGGTCAGCGCGGCCTGACGGGCGCGTGCGTGCATCCCGGCCCCGAGGGCGGTCCCGACGAGGGCGGCGATCGGCGAGCCGAGCCCGAACACCAGGGGGACCAGCAGGTACTCAAGCCTCGCGCCGGTCCCGTATCCCGCCACCGCCGCCGGTCCCGCCGTCCCGACGAAGCCGGTCGCGGCGATGACGGTGACGTTGGAGGTCATGCTGGCGATGCCGGAGAGCAGGCCGACGTGCAGGATCTCGCGGGACGGCGCCCAGGTCAGCCTCGGCGGGCGAGGGCTCGGGCGCAGGACACCTCGGCCGGACCAGATGTAGGCGGCGAAGACGGTGGCGCCGACGGCGTAGTAGGCGGCGAAGGCGACACCGCCGCCCACGACCCCGAGGCGGGGGAACGGCCCCCACCCGAAGATCAGCGCGGGCGAGAGCGGGATCAGCAGGACGGCCCCGGCGCAGGTGACGCCGGCCGGGAGCGCCATGTTGCCGGTCCCGCGGATCACCGCCGCCAGCGCGTTGAACAGCCAGATCAGGATCGCCGCGCCGAACACGACGGTCGCGTAGGCCGTCGCGGCCCGGAGCGAGGCACCCGTACCGCCCATCGCCGCGTAGAGGCGCGGTCCCAGGGTCAAGGCGAGCAGGCTGGTCACCGCACCGAGGCCGAGGCCGATGGCGGCGGCGTGCCACGCGAGCAGACCCGCCGCGTCCTGCCGACCGCCGCCCAGGGTGCGCGAGACCGCCGACTGGATGCCGCCGCCCATGCCGCCCGCGGACAGCATCTGGACGAGCATGACCACCGGGAAGACGAGCGCCATTCCGGCGAGGGCGTCGGTGCCGAGCTCGGCGACGAAGTAGGTCTCGATCAGGCCGATGGAGGTCTGGACGACCATGACCGCGACATTCGGCACGGCCATCCGGGCCAGCGTCGGCAGGAGAGGGGCCGTCAGCAGTCGGCGCGTCCTGATGTCCATGAGGGCTTCCTCGTCCGTGACAGCTTCGGCGGCCGGCTACGCGATGCCCGAGGAGCGGACTCGGGAGGTCGGGCCCCCTCGTCCGGCTTCGGGGGTATTGGACAGGAGCCCCGGCCGGCCATCCGAGACCTGGATGTTGGCGTCGACGATGGTCACGCCGATGGGGCCTCCGAACTGCTCAAGGCCCTCGATCTCGGCGCCGCTACCCTCGACCATCCCCGCGGCCGGCGCGACCTCGGAGGCCTGGACCAAGGCTGGCTTCAGGGTCACGGAAATCCGGGCCGGCCAAGCCGGTGCGTACGATGACCAGTCCGCATCCATCGCCGGCTCCCCCGCGGGCCCTCGACGGTTTGATATGACGCCCATAATCTATTATGATCGTCATCTATCGTCAACGGCCTTCCCGTCTGCCAAGCGAGGCTTTCTTGGACAATCGGGCCGCGCATCCCGAGCCGGCGGTCGGCGAGGCCCGGGGCCCACGCGAGGTCCTCGAAGCCCGGGGCGTTGCCTGTGTCAGCGCCGATCTCCCGGCCGTCGCGACGCGCGGTCGTCACGCCCTCCCTGGTCAAAGGGATTCTGCGGAACCTCGAGCCTTTCGCGACGCCCGATGCGCCGAACCCGATCCTGGCCCGCTTGCCAGCAATCCGCTCGCAGCAGTGCGGTGACACGGCAGCAGCCGCAGCGCCCGCACTCGGATGCCAGGGTGATGATGGCAGGGGTCAACGCGTCCTCTTCGGCCGACACGGAGGGCACATCGCGTCGCGTGCCGCGGCGCTGGTCGACGGTCCGGCAGGCGTGGCGTTCCGGAAGACCGTACCTCTCCCGGATATCTGCAACCGCCTAGCGGCGTCGCTCGGATGCTACGAGGCTCCGGCCGCCACGTCCGCCAACATCTGCTTCTTCAAGGTCAGATCGGCCACGAGCCGCCGCGGCCGAGCCTTCTCGCGGTCTGGATCCTTCATCTTCCGAGCCTGATCGACTCGGAGACCGGCGTACGCCTTGCGCCAGCGTGAGGCACTCTGCTCAGAGATCTCCGCTTCCTCGCACGCAAGCGCCAAGTTCTTGCCCCGGGCTGTCTGCACCTCGATCTGGTGCAGCTTCGGCGCGCCCTGCTCCGCGCGCGTCGTCCGACCGCGCCGCCTGTCCGGCTCCTCCGGTCCTGGCAGATCCTCTCGATCAGCTCGGTCCGAAGGCGGCCGGTCAGGTCAGCCTGGACGGAGGCCGGGCGCCGTCCTCGTCGGAGGCTTAAACCGTCCCGCCTGCCCACGCGTCGACCGGGCCTCGGCATGCCCTCGAGGCTACCGCCTTCAGCCCCGACGGCACCGCCGCGCGGGACGTTCTCGCTGCCGCTGCACGCCCGCCGGGGCTCGAATCCGGACGGGCCATCCGGTTCGCCGGTCGGAGCTTTCCTGTCTCGCCCCTAGGCTTTCATCTCGGCGAGCATCTTCGCGCCCTCGGTCAGAAAGAACGCCTTGATCTTCGGGTTGCGGACCCGCAGGGCGCAGTGCCTCGCGATCTCGCTCATCGACCGGTTCTTCGGATTGTTGAGGAGATCGGTCAGGTACGTCTGAGCCTGGGCCTCGGTGTCGATGGTGAATGGCTGGGGGTCCACGAAGCACCTCTCGCTTTGACCTGCCCGGCGCGCCGTGGCGCGCCTCTCGATGCCCCGCCGACCGATGAATGGCGAGTCCGTGTCGAGCGCCCTTAGCGCGTCGCCTGCAAATCGATGATCGGGCCGCCGATGTCGAAGAATTCGTCGTCGGTGAACTCTGCCAACTCGATCTCCTCGCGCGGACGCTGAAACGGCAGGAACGCGGAGATCATTCCGAGACACAGCGCCCCGGCAATCAGGACGGCCAACAGCGCGAGGGTCATGGTCAACATCGGAACGCAATGCGATGTCAGACATATAGAACGGTAATCTTAAAACTTGCTTTCGGTGCACGGGATACCGCCCGGTAACCGCCGGCCGCGAACCTGCCGCCGGGCCGCGTTGCGTATCGGCTCGGCTCACACGCTGGTGAGATCAGGCGCTCCCCCGCCCCGTGAGCAGATCGGGGCGGGGCCGAGCGGACTTACCGACCGAGGGACGGGCCGCCCGACGTGCCGCCAGTGCCGGGCGGCCCACTCGTGGGGGTGCCGCCAATGTTGACGCCCGGCGTCGTGCCCGGGATCGACGAGTTGCTCGGGTTGGCCTCATTTCCACGGGTGACCGGGCTCGGTCCAAGATCCCGGGCACCCGGGCCGGCACCTCCGGTTGTCGCCGGCGGGGCGACCCCGGTGTTTCCAGCGCCGCCTGTCACCGTTTGCGCTGAGACCGGCGCGGCCAGGGCGATGGACAAGGCTCCTGCGAGCGCCGCGAGCGTGCGAGTCATGAAGTCGTCCCTGCGATTGCTGTGGCACAGGAACGGTTCATGTCGAGGGAAGTTCAGGGACGGGCGCGTCCATCACCCGCGCGCCGCTCGCCAGCCCGCGGCCTCGACCTCGCGGCAGAGTAAGCGCTCGCCGGAGCCCGTGTCGATCACGGTCCGGTCGTAGTCCCTGCTTCCGGGAAGCTGGTCGATCTCGTCGCCCTTGCGCGGGATGTCGCCCTCGATCGCGCAGACAGCCCGCGTGAGCGCTGCCGTGGGCGCCACGGGCTTCTCCATTTCCGGCCGGTCTCGACGCCACTGGCGCACTCGGCACGCTTCCAGTCCGACGGCGGATGCGGGTCCGGCAGATCACCCCGGTGTCGCCGTCGGTGACCGAAACGCGGCCGATCGGCAAACGCTGGGATCAGCCCGCAGCGATAAAAACCGGTCAGCCTGACCTCACCCGCAGCCTGTTCCCTCGGCGACAGCGCTATCGAGGGGGGCAGCAACGGCGGTGCGCATCCCGGTGCACCCCGAGGGTGACTGATCGGAGCAGGCGTCTCGCTGGTCCAGAAATGGAGAGTTCGTCGCGGGACCGTCGAGCATTTCGCCTGTGCGAGACCACCATTCGCGCTCGAATGTATCACCGCGGGAACGTTATTTAGTTGCATGCCCGCGCATTGGCTGCGATTTCAGCTCAAGCAGACAATGTTATATCATCATCGATAGGTAAATTATTACTGAATTATCATCTGGCCGACATCGAGGATCATCGTGTCGAAATATAGATCCAGCTCGTCCGGCTGAATTCTGCAGTGGCCCCTCACTGCTGCCGGAGGGAGCCGCATTCCATGTGTATCGTGAGACAAAAGTGCAAGTGCTCGACCCGCGTTCGGTATCAAATCGGGCAATCGCTTGGTTCACGCGACAAGTGCGCGCATCCGGTCGTGCGCTGGATCGGCTTCTCTAAACGTCGACGTAGTGAGATATCTCGGAGACGATCTGTCGGACAAGAAAGAATCAGCGTCATTCAGTTGAGTTGGGCACAGACATTTGGTCGACCGGTCAGTGTAGCGACGACCGGAATCGTTCAGCCTATGGCCACGGTGGTGCCGTTCGAATCGCCCTCGCGTTGACCGGCTCGAAGCCGATCGCGAGACGAAGAGACCGTTCTCGAGACGGCCGGTCTGGGGTTCGCGGCCAAGGGGCGCGGCTAACGATCAGCCCTGCAGGCTGTCGGCGACGTCGTCGGGGATCTGCACCCCACTGTCCGGAAATCGTGACGCTCTCCGCCTCGCCGGTCTCACCGCCGGCCACCACCTTCTGCGCCGCTGCGCCCGGCATCCGGCGTCCGGCATCCGCTTGGCCAGATTCTCGGCCTTCTTCGCCACCCCGCTCCCGGCCTGCGCCGGCGTCCTGTCCGCGGCCGACGGTTCCTCGAAGGCGCGCTGGAACTGCCCCGCTGGCGCGTGCCGAACCCACCCGCCACCTTCCTGCGGCGTAGCGCGGGCTCGTCAGGGAGGGCGCCGGCAAGTTCGCGTTGCGCACCCCGCGTTGCGCGACGCAAGTGAGCGAACTGCCGGTTGCGCACTTACAGGGTGCGCACCGTCCGGTTTCGCGACGGCTTGGGGTGGAGAGCGGAAGCCACCTCAGGCCAAGGGTCGACACTGGACAGGCGGTCTCGCGCAGCTGAACGTCAAGATTGACGCGGATCATTCTGCGGATCCCGTCGTATCTTCGCTTTCGCCGTTCGACGGGGCAGCGCAAGCGCCGCCGTCGCGCTAGGATGGTTGAACGTCGTGATGAAGCGATCATGAAAGCGGATCGACCGGACGGTGTGAGGCCGCGCCGTGTCCTCTTCCTGGGAGCGACCGGCACAATCGGCCGGGCAACGGTTCGGGCACTGGTCTCGCGCGGCCACGAGGTCGTCTGCCTCGTCAGGCGCCCTGCCGAAACCGCGATCCCGTCAGGCGCTACCGCGCGCATCGTGGATCTGACCGACACGGTGTCGCTGGCGCGCGACGGTGTCCGCGGCGAACGCTTCGACGCCCTGGTGTCGTGCCTCGCCTCGCGCACGGGGCTGCCCGACGATGCCTGGGCGATCGATTACGGCGCGCAGGTCGAGGCCTTGCACGCGGGTCTGACGGCCGGCGTCACGCATGTCGTGCTTCTGTCGGCGATCTGCGTCCAGAAGCCGATCCTCGCTTTTCAGCACGCCAAGCGCGCCTTCGAGGCAGAGCTGATCGCATCGGGGCTCGACTACACGATCGTTCGGCCCACCGCCTTCTTCAAATCGCTCTCGGGACAGATCGAACGCGTGAAACGCGGCAAGCCATTTCTGGTGTTCGGGGACGGGACCTTGACGGCCTGCAAGCCGATCAGCGACGACGACCTTGGCCGCTATCTCGCGGACTGCCTCGACGATGGGGACCGCCGCAATCGCGTTCTGCCGATCGGCGGCCCGGGCGAGGCGATCACGCCGCGCGCGCAGGGCGAGCGGCTCTTCGCCCTTCTGGGGCGCGAACCGCGCTTCACGCACATTCCGGTCGTGCTGCTGGACGCGATCGTCGCCGTTCTGACGACGATGGGCCGATGGGTGCCGGCCCTGGCCGCCAAGGCCGAACTCGCGCGGATCGGGCGCTACTACGCGACGGAGTCCATGCTCGTCCTGGACCCGGCGACCGGGCGATACGATGCCCAGGCCACTCCCTCGACGGGATCGGAGACGCTCTTCGACTACTATGCGCGCGTGGTCCGTGGCGAGGCGGTCGCCGAGCGCGGCGACCACGCGGTGTTCTGACGACGCGCAACAGGAGGTGTCGGCTTTTCCTGCAGTTTCACTCCGGAGCAGACCGGCATCTTTCGGCCAGCTTCTGCCGCCGCGCATGGCTCTCCCCAACGTCTCAGATGAATGGTTCCCTGCCCGACCGCATCTGGATTGTGGACGCATCGAAGCGGGCGTAGCCGTGGACATCGCTCGAGATCCTCTCGAGGTCGCTCGCTGCATCCGCTTTGCGCACTTGAGACAAGGGCGGTTAACTCCGCGGGTGGAAGATGCAACCACGCCCTCTGTGGTCGTCTCTTCATCATTCCAGCGTTGGCTAACCCGCTCCCATGATCCGCATTCTCGGCAAGGCCAGCTCGATCAATGTTCGCAAGGTGCTTTGGACCTGTGCCGAGATCGGATTGGATTACGATCGCCAGGACTACGGCAGCGGCTTCCAAGCAACGGATACCCCGGAATTTCTGGCTCGCAACCCGAACGGCCTCGTGCCCGTGATTGAAGACGCGGCAGGTGCCTTGTGGGAGTCAAATACGATCTGCCGCTACCTCGCTGCGAGCGCCGCTCGGACGGATCTGCTCCCTGCTGACCCGCGTGGACGCGCTCTGGTTGAACAATGGATGGACTGGCAAGCGACCGAGTTGAACGCGTCTTGGCGGACGGCTTTCCTCGGCCTCGTTCGTCGTGATCCGGCCTACGCCGATCCAGACCGGATAGTGGCGGGGGTCGAGGCCTGGAACGCGAATATGGGGATCCTTGACCACCGTCTCTCCTCAACCGGAGCTTATGTGACCGGAGGAGCCTTCACGTTGGCGGATGTCGTACTCGGCTTGTCCGTAAACCGTTGGCGCATGACGCCAATGGAGCGCCCGAGCTATCCCGCCGTCTCGGCCTATCATGATCGCCTTCTCGCTCGATCCGGCTACCGAGACCACGGGGCGAATGGGATTCCTTAGTGGTATGCCAACCGCGCCTTCAATCCGAGGTTGCTGGACGATCGATAAGTGGCGGCTTTCGGCAGGCAACGACCGCTCTCCGAACGCCTGGGTTGGGTAGCTTGCGAGTCGGCAACGTGGCGTGGATTCCCGCCGGTCAGCTTCGGCGTCGCAGATCTATCGGAGCGCACGCCGTCATCCGGCCGCGCCGATATCCCTTCCGGCCCCCGGCGGGTACAGGTCAATGATCGGAACGTGCAGAACAAGAACTTCATTAGCGCTCTTGCTTTTTGTGGCGAAGGCTATAGACAGTACCGACGACTAAGATGATAAATCAAGAGCCTCCGCGCCGGCGCAAAGCGCCACTCTCGAGTTTAAGAAAGACGTTCTTGGTCGGCATCTTACCGGGAGAAGGGAGCAGAATATCTGCTTCGGGCGCCACAGATCCGTTCATTTATTTGCATCCAAATCCGTTCGATTAAGACTGTGGCCCCAAATGAATACGCGCTCACCCGATAGCAAGAACTCGAGAGGCCACCCGTGACCGAGAGTTGGTCTGATTGTTGCTCCGACCGCAGAAGATAGCAATCCGTTTCGTCAGGACATCATCATGCGATATGAACATGGTGTTTCTGTTGTTCTTGCCACGCATAACGGATCGAGATTTATCCGCGAACAGCTTGAAACTCTCGTCGGGCAAACAGTAAATCCTCTTGAGATCATCGTTTCCGACGATGCGTCTACGGATGACACGCTAGAAATTGTCCGAAATTTCTCTTGCGGCAGCGCAATCGAATTCAAAATCCATGAGAACGTGCCCGCGCTCGGCTTTCGAAGCAATTTCTTGAGAGCCGCTCGGTTGGCGCGTGGAAAATTCGTCGCCTTCTGCGATCAGGACGATATCTGGGACACGAAGAAGATCGAGTTTTGCTCGCCCTATCTGGACGATCGCAGCGTCTCGATGATCGCCCATACGGCCGTCACTATCGACTCCAGCAATCGCGAGCTTGGCGTCTTTCGGCAAGGCATTCATCGTACCGGCCTCAGAAAACCGCTCACCTACGATCCGTGGTTGACGTTCTTCGGATTTTCGATTGTCTTTCGACGGGAACTCTTGGATCTGTGGGATGTCGATGACCGTTTCATCGATTTCATTGTCCCCAGCGAGATGATCGCTCACGACCGGTGGGTAATGTTCCTGGCGCAAGTCGTCGGTCAGACCGTCGAGATCGATGTACCCCTGGTCCGCTATCGGCAGCACGCCCATAATCTGTTCGGACACGGTGAGCGCGAGCGGAGCGCGGGTCGGAGGACGGTAGCTGGGGGCTTGGATCCCTACAGGGAAGCCACGACCGCCATGATCGATATCGTCGAGCGGCTTCCGGAAGCGACGGCTGAGCATTTTCCACTCTTCGATCGGGCAAGGGCGGCCGCTTTCTTTCGCAGCGCGCTTGACCAGCTCGAGAAGCGCGAAGCGATCTATCGAACTGAGACGCGCCTGGAGGCACTCCAGGGCCTGTCGGCACGTGTCGCCGGTGGAACCTATCGGGCGGTTCACAACGGCCGTCCACGATGGCGATCGATCGCGAAAGATCTCAGATTCACACTCCTTCGTCGTTGACCGCCTTGGCGGGCTTGCAACAGGTCCCGTCGAACGTCTTCATCCACGCCTTTACGACACAGCATCGCCTGTCATTCTGACTTAAGCTTCGGTTTTACCGGACACTGGGTTTAGGCTTGCTATGACGCCGAGATTTACCGGCGATCGGCAAAAATTACGCTCCACGACGAGCACTGCGATCGAGCAGGGAGTTTGGGCCAACGCTTCGGACGGTCGCCACCTCATGGTCGAGATGCCGGGTCCCGCCCCGAACAAAGATTTCCGAACCGCCGACGGATGGCCGCTCGCGAACCGTCATACAGACCTCGCCACATGGTCCTGCGTCACCGGATGGCTGCGTTGCGCAGCCAGTCGATCAGCACCCCGACGCGTCCCGCCTGGGCCGGATGTCGCGGGTGGACGACCCAGTAGGGGTGCGCGTCGAGGACGGGGCCGAAGGGTTGAGTCAGCGTGCCGCTCGCTAGGTCGTCGGCGGTCAGTACGACCGAGACCAGCGCTATGCCCTGACCGGCGATCGCGGCCTGGATGACGTGACCTTCGTCGCTGAAGCGGATGCCCGCACCGCCATCGATATCGGTGATCCCGGCCTTCCGCAGCCAGGCCGGCCAGGTCGGCGTCTCGTCGGTCAGGTCGGGCCACTCGAAGTGCAGCAGGGGGTGGCGGGCCAGATCGCTCTCGGATCGAATGGCGAGACGCGGACTGCAAGCGGGTGCGACCCGGTCGACCACCAGCCTGTGCGCGTCGAGGCCGGGATAGGGACCGGGCCCGTATCGGACGGCGACGTCCACGCCGTCGCGGGCGAAGTCGACCAGGCTGTCGGACGCGTGCAGTCGCAGATCGCAACCGGGATGCGCGGCCCGGAAGTCGGCGAGCCGGGGCACGAGCCACTTCGCCACGAAGGCGGTCGGGGCCGAGAGCGTGAGAACGCCGGCCGCGTGCCGGCCGCGGATCTCATCGATGGCTCGGGCGAACGCGTCGAAACCGTCGCGCAGCACGGGCAGGAGAACGGTGCCCTCGGCGGTCAGCCGGACCCGGCGCGTCTCGCGGTGGAAGAGACGCAGCCCCAGGGTCTGCTCGAGAAGCCGGATCTGATGACTGATGGCGGTCGCCGTGACACCCAGCTCGTCGGCGGCAGCGCGGAAGCTCAGGCGGCGCCCGGCCGCCTCGAAGGCCCGGAGCGCCGCGAGGGGAGGAAGCGATCTCCGCATCGTCATGGCTGAACGTAGCTCATCGGCCTCGTGAGGAGAACGCGTTCGTCATCCCGCAGCCCGGCTGACACAAGGTTGGCCGGTCAGGACGGGAGGCTCTCTTGAAGGCGATGGTGTTGACGAAGTTCGGGGGGCCGGACAGCTTCGAGCTCCGGGAGCTGCCAGACCCTCGGCCGGGACCCCGGCAGGTCCGCGTGGCCGTGCATGCCACGTCGATCAACCCGCTCGACGGCCAGATCCGCCGCGGCGACTACGCCGCTCAGGTCGCGCTGCCGGCCATCATCGGGCACGACGTGTCCGGCGTCGTCGACCAGGTCGGATCCGACGTGACCGAGTTCCGCGCGGGGGATGAGGTCTATTACACGCCGCGGATCTTCGGCGGTCCGGGATCGTACGCTGAGTACCACGTCGCGGATGCCGGCATCGTCGCGCGCAAGCCGGTCAACCTCACCCATTCCGAGGCCGCGAGCGTCAGCCTCGTCGGCGTGACCGTCTGGGAAGGGCTGGTCGAGCGGGCCCGATTGCAGGTCACAGAGACCGTCCTCGTCCACGGCGGTGCCGGGGGCGTCGGGGCGATCGCCGTCCAGGTCGCGAAGGCCATCGGGGCACGGGTCCTGGCGACGGCGCGCGGCAGCGACGTGGCGCGCGTCGAGCGGCTCGGCGCCTCCGCCGTCATCGATTTCGAGCGCGAGGACTATGTAGACGCCGTCGATCGCCTGACCGAGGGCAGGGGCGTCGACGTCGTCCTGGACACGATCGGCCGCGACACGCTCGCGCGCTCCCCGCGCATCCTCCGCGAGGACGGGCGCGTCGTCACCCTGGTCGACACCGCGACGCCTCAGAACCTCATCGACGCTTGGGGCCGGAACGCCACCTACCACTTCGTCTTCTCGCGCCAGGACGGCCGCAAGCTCGACGCCGTGACGCGCCTCCTCGAGCGCGGCCTCGTGGTGCCGCGAGTCGGCCTGGAGTTTCCCCTCGACGAGGTCGCCAGCGCCCACGCGCGCTCCGAGGAGGGTCGGCTCGGAGGCAAGATCGTGCTCCGGGTGAGATCGTGAGGCGGCCAGACCTCGATCGCTGTCCCTGACGTGACACCGGCAGCGTCCGGCGCCGCGAAGGGAAGCGGCTCACCTGAGATCGAACCCGCGGAAACGGTGATGTCGCACCGTGGCAAGCCCGACCGGTCGGCGGGTCGAGCGGCACCCGGAGGCACGCGATCCTGCCGTCGACGACCTCGGTTACGTCCGTTCCGGTGACCGCGACCGGCCCGATCCCGACCCGCCTTCCATCGAAGGGATCCCAGGCGGTGGTGCCCGACGGCTACGTCGACCGGGGTGAACCGGTTGAGGGTCAGGGATCCTCGCGCGACCTGGGCACGACGGATCTTCCCGGCGGGAACCCGACCCGACCGCGAACTTAAAGATCTGAGACGCCGGATACTCGGCCGGTGCCGGTCGAATGCCGACCTACGCGCGCCCGAAGTGACGGAGCACGAGGGGCTCGGTCCGGGTAAGCTTGAGGCCGCGCGGCTGCGAGCGGCCGCTCCGGCCGGCGACGATGGCCAGGCCGACGAGGCCGACCGATCCGGTCAAAGCCACGGCCACACACCACCAGAAGGCGACATCGAGCATGGCTGTCCACGGGGCTCCGGTTGCACCGGAACTGTCGGACCGTACGGTAAACGGAGCGTTAAACGCGCGTTCGACCGAATAGCGTCAGCGCCTGCGGCCCGAGCGCCGTGTACTGCCGAGACATGGGCGCCGAATTCGGGCGCCGGAGAGCGTCGCTGAGCTCTCGGCGCGTCGATCCTACGCCCAATGGATGAAGGCGCGGAACGGAGCGCTGCCGCTACGACCCGAATCCGGTGCGGATGACCTTCAGGGACAGAGATGCAGATCGGGATCGTCGGCTGCGGTTACGTCGCCGACTTCTACATGACGACCCTCGTGAACCACCCCGAACTGCGCCTCGCCGGCGTCTACGACCGGGACCCGGAGCGGCGCGCCGTCTTCTGCCGTCACTACAACGCCCGCGCCTTCGACAGCCTCGAGGCCCTGCTCGCCGAGCCGGAGATCGGCCTCATCCTGAATCTGACCAACCCGCACAGTCACTACGTCGTGACCAAGGCCGCCCTGGAGGCCGGCAAGCACGTCTACTCCGAGAAGCCGCTCGCCATGGAGTACGCCCAGGCCGAAGCGCTGGTGGAACTCGCCGAGGCGAAGGGCCTCTCGCTGAGCGGCGCGCCCGCGAGCATCCTGGGCGAGGCGGGCGCGACCGTGCGGGAGGCCGTCGCGTCCGGCCAGGTCGGGTCGGTCCGGCTCGTCTACGCCGAGTTGGAGGACGGGCCGGTGTTCCAGGAGCCGGTGCATGAATGGCGGAGCGTGACCGGCGCCCCCTGGCCGGCCGAGGACGAGTACCGGGTCGGCTGCACCCTGGAGCACGCCGGCTACTACCTGACCTGGATGAGCCTGATGTTCGGCCCGGTCGAGCGCATGACTGCCTTCGCGTCGCGCCTGTACCCAGACAAGGGCACCGGCCAGCCCCCGGACTCGGTCGCCAACGACTTCTCGACAGCGTGCCTGGAGTTCCGATCCGGCGTCGTCGCGCGGATCACCTGCGGCCTCGTCGCGCCGCAGGACCGCTCCCTGCACATCATCGGCGACCGGGGCGTCCTGACCGTGACCGATTCGTGGGCCAGCCAGGGCCCGGTCTATCTCCGTTCGCCGAGCGGCGAGGCGCCCGGGCGGCTCGGCCGGCTGCTGCACCGGATCCAGCGCTACCTGCCCGGGCGGATCTTCCTCGGTCGGAAGCTGCCGACTCCCCGCTTCGGGGGCAAGCTGCCCAGCTACCCGTCGCAGATGGATTTCGCCCGCGGACCCGCGGCCCAGGCCGCGGCGATCCGGGCGGGCGTTCCGGCGCCGCTCCCGGCGCGGTTCGTGCTGCACATCACCGAGATCGCGCTCGCCATGCAGAATGCCGGCGGCGGCGCCGTGATCCAGCTGAGATCCAGGTTCTAGCCATGGCACAGACCGTCTCGTGGGGCGTCCTCGGCACCGGGGTCATCGCCCAGCGCTTCGTCAGCGACCTTCTCGGGCGGCCGGACGCGCGCCTCACAGCCGTCGGGGCGCGGAGCACGGGGAGCGCCCAGGCCTTCGCCGCGGCCTTCTCTCAGGCGTCCGGCGCGCCGGCCGCCGTCGCCGGCGTCGAGGCCCTGGCCGCGCGGCCGGATATCGACGTCGTCTACATCGCCACGCCCAACAGCGACCACATGGACAGCGCGCTGGCCTGCATCGAGGCCGGCAAGTCGGTCCTGATCGAGAAGCCGATCGCGCTCTCGGGCGGGCAGGCGCGGCGCATCGCGGAGGCGGCGCGGCGGAAGGGCGTCTTCTGCATGGAAGCGATGTGGATGCGCTTCACGCCCGGCGTCGTGCGGGCTAAGGCGATGCTGGAGGCGGGAGAGATCGGCGATCCCCTGCATCTCGACGCCCGCCTGTTCTTCCCCCGCGCGTTGAACCCGCCCGGACGGACGGACGATCCGGCCGAAGGCGGGGTGATCCTCGATCTCGGGGTCTACCCCGTGTCGCTGGCGCTCCACCTGTTCGGCGCACCCACGGAGGTCTCGGGCGTCGGCCTCGATCGGGGCGGTGCGGCGGCGCAGCAGGCCGCGCTCGCGCTCGGCTGGAACGCCAGGACCGCGACCCTGAGCTGCGGCTCGACCGGAGAGGCCGACAACGCCGCCGTGATCGTCGGCACGCGCGGCCGCATCCACCTGCACCGGCAGTTCCTGTGCCCGCCCTTCCTCACGCGCGTGCGCACCGCCGCCGCGCCGGCGCCCGCCGACCGTGCCCCGCCGCGCCGCCAGGCCGTCGACCGACTGGCCTTCGCGAAACGCCTCCTGCAGCCGCTGGACTTCCGCCGCGTCGCGCTGATCCCGACGCCGTACCTCGGGTTCGGGCTGCGGCATCAGATCGACGAGGTGCATCGCTGCCTGCTCGCCGGCGCCCGCGAGAGCCCGATCATGCCGCTCGCGGACAGCATCCGCACCCTCGACATCCTCGATCGCGTCCGCGCCCGGCCGCAGCCGCTGGAGGCCGTCGCCTAGGAGGGGCGTCCGGACCGGGCGCCCGTCCCGAGCGGATGATCCGTCCGGGCAGGTCGCGGCGCCGTTCCCGGCGGTCGAGGTCAGGTCGTCTTCGTCGCCTTGGCGGGAGGCAGCCTGCGCAGAATCCGCGCGATATGCGCGCGCAGGGCCGACGTCTCGGATCCCGGCCCGGCCTGCCCGGCGGGTTCGGCTGGCTCCTGGAGGGTGACGAGAAGGTCGGTCATCGACGAGGGCGCTGTGATGGGAGACCGACTCTACCGTCGAGCCTGGCCGGTGAATACATCATTTCATAGATTTTCTCGACCGGGACTTAAAGTGTTTAGGCCGGCGATAGACGCGGCCCGATGTCGGAAACAGGGGTGTGTGTCCCACCGGCCGCGACATTCGCGCCGGTGAATTGCATCGCCGATGTCTTGATGGAGACCCGCGGCCGCAGTCCCATCACAATGCCGGCCGCATCACATATCCGTCACCGTCCGCCACGACGATCGGAGGCCTCGGTACTTTACCACCCCTTCGACCGATCTCCGATGTATCGTCGCGCACGGCGACTGAGAGGCTGCCGTAGCCGGCGAAGACAGGCGCAGGAGGGAAACCGTCTGTGCGCTGCGTGACGGATACAGTTGACCATTGCGGTTTCACCGTCCCTGGGCGTACAACCAACAGCCAAGCCATGCGTCCAGTGCAACTAGGAATTGCGCAACTTATTGGTGCGCTAAGCAGTTTTCGGTTGTGTTTTTTTCCGCGACTCTGGGTAAGTGCCACTCATCCCGCATGCTGAAGGTTTCCGTTCGATGTCGTCCTCCCCGAAGCCCAAGTCCGCCACCGAGACCGATCGCTCGATCGGCGGCCGCATCGCGGCGCTCCGCGTGGCACAGGGCCTGAGCCAGACCGATCTCGGTCAGGCCATCGGCGTCAGCTTCCAGCAGGTTCAGAAGTACGAGAAGGGGCGCAACCGCATCGGCGCAGGGCGTCTTCAGGCCATCGCCGACCTGCTGAGGGTGCCGGTGGACACGTTCTTCGCGGATCCGCGGGACAACGGCGGCGGACGCGTCGGACCCGCGGCCCTGTTCGAGGATCCGAAGGTCATGGAACTCGTCCTGGCCTTCACCAGCATCACCGACGAGACGACCCGCGGCGGGATCCTGTCGATCGTCAAGGCCGCCGCCACCCTCCAGGAGAGCCGCTCGGCCGCGCAGCGTCCGGACGCCGTCGACGAGGCGTGACGGCGCGGCCCTGTCCATCTCTTACCGCGACGGAACATACCGGCGCCCCCGAGCCGCGCGCAGCGTGGCGGCGCGATTTAATCCAAATTAAACCAAGACAAAGACCCGTAAAGATGTAGAGAAGCTGCCGCGTCCGGAGCTGATCTACAGCGCGTGAGCGGACGGCATGCTTCGCTCTGACGTTGGAAACCGGGTCCTGACCATGCCGATCGAGACGTCGAGAGCCTGGGGCCGCGGCGAGCTGTACGAGACCCTGTGCCTCCTCGTGATCGGCGTCGGGATCTGGTTCGTCGGCGTCACGCTCGGGACCTTCGCGTATCTGAACAGCGTCGTCGCCACCTACAACCTCACGGACCTGCTGCTGCTCGCCGCCTGCATGGGCGTGGCGCAGTGGGGCGCCAGCATCCGCAAATCGATCATCCTCCGGCGGCTCATGCTCGAGCGCGCCGCCGCCGCCGCGCAGGCCGAGGCGATCGCCCGGCACGACGGGCTGACCGGTCTGGCGAACCGTCGCCGCTTCATCGACGCCGTGGAACGGGCGCACGCGCCGGGCGCCGCGGACGCGGCGGTGCTCCTCATCGACCTCGACCGGTTCAAGCCGGTCAACGACCTCTACGGCCACGCGGCCGGGAATGCGGTCCTGTGCGCCGTGGCCGAGCGTCTGCAGCAGCTCGTGCCGTCGGGCGGCCTGGCGGCCCGTCTGGGCGGCGACGAGTTCGCCATGCTGGTCCCGCTCCGCTACGAGAGCGAGGCGCTGCGGCGCCTCGCCCAGGCGGTCATCGCGCGCATCGCCGAGCCGGTGACGTGGAGCCAGAACGACCTGAAGGTCGGGGCCACAGTCGGCGTCGCCGCGGTGTCGGCCGAGCACGGGGACGCCGACGCGATCCTGCACGCGGCCGACCTCGCCATGTACCAGGGCAAGAAGGACGGGCGCGGCAATGTCCGCTTCTTCCGCAGCGCCATGGACGCGGAGCTGCGCGCCCGCGCCCGCATGGAGACGGAACTTCGCCTCGCCATCGAGACGGGCGCGATCGAGCCCTTCTACCAGCCGGTGGTGTCGCTCCCCGAGAAGGAGATCGTCGGGGTCGAGGTCCTGGCGCGCTGGCGCCACCCGACGCGCGGGGTGGTGGGCCCGAGCGAGTTCATCCCGGTGGCCGAGGAGACCGGGATGATCGCGGATCTCAGCTACAGCCTGATCCGCCGCGCCTGCCTGGATGCCCGGGCCTGGCCGCCGCACCTGATCCTCGCGGTGAACATCGCCCCGCAGCAGTTCCAGGACGCGTGGCTCGCCCAGCGCATCCTCGGGATCCTGACCGAGACCGGCTTCCCGCCGCAGCGCCTGGAGGTCGAGATCACCGAGAGCGCCCTGATCCAGGACCTGGAGGCGACCCGGACGACCCTGCTGTCGCTGCGCGAACTCGGCGTGCGCATCGCGCTGGACGATTTCGGAACCGGCTATTCCAGCCTGTACCACCTGCGCGAACTGAAGTTCGACAAGCTGAAGATCGACCGCAGCTACGTCGACGCCATCACGATGAGCGACGAGCGGGCGAAGCTCGTCGACGCCATCATCAAGCTCGGGGCGAGCCTCGGCCTCTCCACCACCGCCGAGGGGATCGAGACCGACGCCAGCCTCGACTGGCTCTCCGAACAGGGCTGCCATTTCGGCCAGGGCTACCTGTTCGGCCACGCCATGCCGAAGGCCGAGATGGACGGCGTGCTCGCCGCCGTGCGATCCCCGGCCCCGTTCCAGGATCTCGCGCGGGCCTCGTGAGGCGCGGGATTCCGCCCGCGCGGCCGCATCACGTCGGTCAGCGCGGCGCCCTGTAGGCGGAGCCGTCGGCGGCCCCGAGCGGGTGCTCCACGAACCGGCCCGTCTCCGGCACCGCGACCCGGTCGAAGTCCGCCGCCAGGGCGTCGAGGGCGCGGCGCATCTCGGCGCCCTGGAGCGGCCGGCCGTGTCCGGTGATAACCCGCTCCGGGGCGAGCGCGGCGAGCGCCCGCACCGACGCGCGCGCCGCCGGCCAGTCGATCGTCAGGTACATCGGCGGCCCGTGCAACTCCGGCGCCTGCGTCGCGACCGCGTAGGCGGATTCCTGCGCCGTGGTGATGAAGGCGTCGCCCGCGATCAGCGTCCGGTCGGATTCGCGCCAGAGCGAGACGTGGCCCGGCGCGTGGCCGGGCGTGTGGATCCAGCGCCAGCCGGGCAGGGGCGGCACCGAACCGTCCTCCGGCAGGAGGCGGAGCCGCCCTGAGACGTCGACCGGGCTCGTCGGGAACAGCGGCGACAGGCGGCCGAGGAGCCCGCCGCCGACGCTCGGATCCGGCGTCGGGTAGGCGGCGCTGCCGTCGAGATAGGGCCGCTCCAGGGCGTGCACGTAGACCGGGACGTCCCAGTCCTCCGCGAGGTCCTCCAGGACGCCGACATGGTCGAAATGGCCATGGGTCAGGACGATCGCGGCCGGCCGGGCGCCTTCGCCGAAGCGGGCCCGGGCCGCGGCCTCGATCCCGCGCTTCGCGCCCATCACGCCGGCGTCGATCAGGACCCAACCCCGGTCGCCCGCGCCGGGGGGCCCCACGAACACGACGTTGACCAGGACGTGGCGCTGATAGGCGACGTCATCGGCGATGGCGTGGGTGGCGTCGTCCCGCTCGGCGTCGCGGCGGGGATCGTCGGCCCGGGCCTGCGGGTCGACGGGGATCTGCTGGGCCATCTGGGGCGGCTCCCGTGCACGGTCGCGGAGGGGACGGTCGGGCCCGCGGCCCGAGTGTCCCGGCGCCGGATGGCGCGAGCGCCCGTACCCTGGCCAACCGGCCGCTCCCAGGCGTGTTCCTGACGTCGTCGCCTCTCCAGGTCCGGCCCCGCACGGGAGGCCGCGGCCTCACGCCTGTCGACACGGACCCCATATTGGCGGCATCGATACCGGCCACCCCGACGCGCCGTCGCAGGTCACAGCATGGCACCGAGCCCTCTCGCCCTCATCGCCTCCGCCGCCCTCGTCGCCGTGATCGCTACCGGCACCGGGGCGATCGTCCTCCAGCAGGGATCGCGGTTCAGCCATTCCCGGAAGGTCGGCGGCCCGTTCACGATGGCGGATCTCGACGGCCGCCCGGTGACCCAGGCCGATCTCCGCGGCAAGCCGTCCGTCCTGTTCTTCGGCTTCACCCACTGCCCGGACGTCTGCCCGACCACGCTCGCGACCCTGGCGTCGGCCCTCGGCCGGATGGGCCGCGACGCGGATCGCCTCAACGTCGTCTTCGTCACCCTCGACCCGGAGCGGGACACGCCCGACACCCTGCGGGCGTACCTGGCCTCGTTCGATCCGCGGATCCGCGGCTTCGTCGGCACGCCGCAGCAGGTCGCCCGCATGGCCGACGCCTACCACGTCGCCTACAAGCGCGTGCCGACCAAGGACGGCGACTACACGATGGAGCATTCCGCCACCGTGGCGCTGTTCGACAGGACCGGCCGCATGGTCGGCGAGATCGGCTACGGCGAGGACGAGGCCAACACCTTCGCGAAGCTGATCACCCTGGCGCTGCCGGGGCAGTGCCCGCCGGGGGGCGGCGCCAACCTCTGGACGACCGACGGCAGCACCGGCAACTGCGGTCCGCGGAGCTGAGCCGCGGCCGGGAAATTGCGCCGCCGCGCCGGCGTGGCTAGAGGGCGGCGCGGGTCGCGAGGCCCGACCGAATCCGGGGGTTCCAGCTTGATCACGCGCCGCGTCCTGACCGCCATCGGGCTCCTCGCCCTCGCGCCGTATCCCGGCCTCGCCCGGGCCGCCGGCGGCGGGCCGCGCCTCGCACCGCCCGAGCCCATGGACCTCGACCGGCTGAAGGATCTCGCCCGGACGCTGCGGGACCGGCCCTACGCGCCGCCCCCGGAGGCGCCCGCCTCGGCGGCCCTCGACGCCCTGACCTACGGGCCGCTCCAGGAGATCCGCTACCCGCCGGGCCACGCCCTGTTCGCCGACAGCCCGTACCCGGTGACCTTCTTCCACCTCGGCAACTTCTTCCGCCATCCCGTGAAGGTCTACGCCCTGGAGGGCGGGCAGGCCCGCGAGGTGCTCTACAGCCACGACCTGTTCACCTACCCGCCGGGCAACCCGGCCAAGGACGTTCCGGACGGGGCGGGCTTCGCGGGGTTCCGGTTCCAGAAGGCGCCCGCCGGGCAGCCGGGCGACGACGGCGACTGGCTGGCCTTCCTGGGCGCGTCGTACTTCCGCGCCGCCGGGGACGGAGCCCAGTACGGGGCCTCGGCCCGGGGCATCGCGATCGACACGGCGCCCGGGCCCGGGAAGACCGAGGAATTCCCGGTCTTCACGCGCTTCTACGTCAGCCCGGCCGCGGACGGCGCCGTGACCGTGCTGGCGCTCCTCGAGGGCCGGAGCCTCACCGGCGCCTACCGGTTCGTCGCCCGGAAGGAGCCGCACGTCGTCATCGACGTCGCCTGCACGGTCTACATGCGCAAGGCGGTCGAGCGGTTCGGCATGGCGCCCCTGACCTCGATGCTGTGGTACTCGGAGGGCATGAGCCGCTTCCTCGCGAGCGACTGGCGGCCCGAGGTGCACGATTCCGACGGGCTGCTGATGCAGACCGGCGCCGACGAGCTGATCTGGCGGCCGCTCAACAACCCGCCCCGCCTCAGCGTCAGCGCCTTCGCCGACCGGTCGCCGAAGGGCTTCGGCCTGCTCCAGCGCGACCGCGCCTACGAGAACTACATCGACGACGGCTTCGAGGAGAACCGTCCCGACATCTGGGTCGAGCCGCAGGGCGACTGGGGCCGCGGCAGCGTCCAGCTCGTGGAGATCCCGACCCATCAGGAGACCGACGACAACATCGTCGCTCTCTGGGTGCCGGACGACGCGCCGCAGGCCGGGTCGGACCGCAGCTTCGCCTACCGGCTGCGCTGGACCGTCAAGGAGCCGGTCGCCACCGACCTCGCCCGGTGCGTCGCGACCCGGGCCACCAAGGCCGCGTGGCTCGCGGATGCCGACAGACGCCCGGGCCGGGCCAACCTCGTGCGGCAGTTCGTGCTGGAATTCGAGGGCGCGGCCCTGTCGGGCCTCGATCCCGAGAAGGCCACGGTCGCGCTCACCCTGTCGCGCGGCAGCGTGGAGGAAGTCGGCGCCACCTGGGCGCCCTACGGCAAGCCGAGCCCCTGGCGGGTCTTTCTCAAGGTCTACGCCGAGGGTCCGGATCCGGTGGAGATGCGTCTGCAGCTGAAGTCCGGGGAGAGGCTGCTCTCGGAGACCTGGGCCTACCAATACTACCCGCAGGCACCCAGCACGGTACTGTGAGCGGCGGTCGTCGCCGGACGGCCCGTCGCCCGAACCGGTCCGGCTCCGGGCGGTTCCGCCCCGGACCCGCCCATCGTCGCATCGGAGACCGCCATGACCGGCGAGACACCGCCCGGCCCGCACCTCCCGGAGGTGCTGACGCGGCTCCTCAAGGCGCCCCAGGCGGCGATCTGGCCGACTCCGGAGGACCGGAACCGCCTGCGCCCCGGCCGGTCGCGACCGCGGCAGCCGAGCCGCGCCGTCCTGGGTGTCTGGATCTGGGCGATCCTCTACAACGTTCTCGGCTTCGCGATCCTCGCGGCCCTGTGGTGGACGATGCGCTGACCCGATGAGCCGACACGCCCAGATCCCCGGCCGAGCGATTCTCGCGGCAATCCTCCTGCTCGGCCTCGCCCCCTCCGCGGCGCAGAGCCAGGGGGACGCGCTCAACGCCGACGACGGCACCGGGGCGGTCAAAGTCTGCTCGCCCGTGGCGATGCCGCGCTGGCGGTCCATGACCCCGGTGCCGAAGACCTGGACCTTCCTGGACTGCATGGGCTTCGCGGGCGAGATGGGCGCGACCCACTTCCAGCTCGGCTGCCTCTTCGCCAACGTCACGCCCCACGCCCAGAAATACGCCTGGGGCGCGATGGTGCCGATCGAGAAGTCGGCCATGGCCAAAGCGCAGCCGCCGATCCCCAATTGCGGCTGGTAGGGCCCGCGCTCAGCCGTCGGAGGGCTGCCAGTCCAGGTCGAGGGTGAGGCGGGCGCGGAAGACCGTGCTGCCGGTCGCGTCGCGGACCCGCGCCTCCAGCACCAGGCCGGCATCTCCGGGGGCCGGTCGGTCCGCCCGGACGCGGAGCCGGTCATGCACGGCCTCGATCAGGGCCTCGGTCGCCGACAGGCACGCCTCGTGACGATCGGCGAAGGGCAGCCCCTCCTCGTCGAGGGACAGGCCGCGGTCGTCGGTGAAATCGGTGAAGTAGCGCATGGCGCAGAACCTCACGGCCAGCTGAGGAGCGTGCGCCGCGACCTGAGCGGTGTCGTTAACCTGTGTGTGGGCGCCGCACGGCCTCGCGCGACGGGCCGCCGGATCCTCGCGCCGCGGCGACCGCGCGAAGAACGCGGCCGCGCGGGCCGCGATCCACCCGCCCTCAGAAAAATGTATGAGTGTGGACAGACGCCGCGCGTGCGGCCGGACTGATCCGGCCCCGAACCCTCTGCACGAAAGTACGATATGGCCGGCGCGGTCGGCCCGGTACCCGTCGGTGCGCGAACTGCCGCAGCCGCCCTCGCGCGGGTTGCCCTCGCTCGGGTTGCCCTTGCGCGGGCCGCCCGTCTCGGCGGACACTCGGCGGCCGGTAACCCGCGCGGCGTGGTTCGCGCCGATCCGACACGCCGCTCAGGCCCGCGACGCCGTTCCCGATGGCGCGGCACGCGGTCTTCGGCGGGCGCCCCGAAGGCCCCGCTGGCCGATCCTCGAAGGGGATGTCACCTGCCCCGCTTCTTCCTCAACGTCCGGCGGCACGGCACGCTGATCGCCGATCGGGAGGGCGACGATCTGCCCGATCGGACGGCGGCCGAGCACCTCGCTCGCGACATCCTGCGCGAGATGCGCCGGCTGCCGCACGTCTACGGCGCGCCGCGCGGCTGGCGCGCCGACACCTTCGTCATCACCGACGAGGCCGGCGCGGTGGTGGCCGAAGTCCCCTACGCCAGCGTGCTCTGAGGCCGCCGCAGCGGGCCGATCAGGCGCTCGTACTCGGCCTCGGCCGGGCCGTAGGTCTGGCCGGCGGCCTCCTCCAGGCGGGTGCGGCTCAGGACCCGGATCCGGCCGCGCCGGGCCCGGATCAGGCCGGCGCCCTCCAGAGTGTGGATCGCGACCGTGACGGTCGGGCGGCGCACGCCGAGCATGATCGACAGGAACTCGTGCGTCACCGACAGGTCGTCGCCGTCCTGCCGGTCGTGGTACATGAGGAGCCACCGCGCGAGCCGCTCCTCGGCGGGCGCGCCCGCGTTGGCGATCGCGGTCTGGGCGACCTGGACCAGGAAGGTCTGGACGTAGCGCAGCAGCAGGTTGCGCATCGACGGGCTGGATTTCAGGGCGTCGCGCAGGGCCGGCACGGAGATCCGGCGCCCTCGGCCTGCGACCTGCATGAAAATCTGGTACGGGATCGTGTCGGTTCCGAGCAGCAGCGCCGGTGCGGCCATGCCGTCGCGTCCGAACAGGCCGACCTCGATCCGGCCGCCCTCGGCGAGAGTCGACACCACCGAGCACAGGCCGGTGTCGATGAAGACCGCGTGCGGGATCGCGGCGGCCGGCTCGACGAGCACTTTGCCGAGGGGCAGGTCGATCGCCTCCAGATGAGGCCCGAGCAGTGCGCCGTCCGCCTCGGATAGGGCGGCCAGAAGGCGGTTCTGATGCGGCATCGGCAAACGCGTACGCAGAAATCGACCTCCGCGCAGCGGCTCTCGTGCGGGAACCGCGGCGCACCCCCGAGCCATGCTCGGATCAACACGGAATAGCGAGCGGATATTGCATCTAGCGGGGGAAGCGTCTGCAACCAGACAAAGCTTTGCCGGCGGATTTCGGATGTCCTGGCAAATGCGCGCGGATGATTGCGCAAACCTTCCTTTAAGATCTGCCCTCAGACTGCCGGGCGGCGGATCGGGATCTGACTGGAACGCTGCGCGTCCCGCAGCGCCGAGCACTTGCCAACAACGGCGTGCACGGTCGCGCTTTGACGCGCGGGTCGGATCGCGTTACAGAAAGTGCGACGGAGCAAGCAAGAACCATGCCGTGAGCAGCGTGGCTCCGGCTGGCGAACCGCGCCGGAAGGGCATCGGGGCCTCGCATGAGTTTGGTGCAACGGCTGGAAGTGCGTCAGGGCCAGGCCCTGGTGATGACGCCGCAGCTCCTGCAGGCGATCAAGCTTCTCCAACTCTCGCACCTCGATCTCTCGGCCTACGTCGAGGCCGAGCTGGAACGCAACCCGCTGCTGGAGCGCGCCGAGCCGGACCTGCCGGCCGCGGGTGACACCGCCGAATCGGGCAGCCATGCCGAGGAGGCGGGGGCCGACGGCTTCGACGCGCCGGAGCCCGACTCGTGGCTCTCGGCCGACCTCAACCCGAGCCGCGGCGAGATCGAGAGCGACTTCGACACGCGCCTCGACAACGTCTTCCCCGACGAGAGCCCCGTCCAGGCGCGCGAGGCGGGCGGGGGCGACATGCTCTCGCTGACGCCGCCGCCCTACGGCAGCACCGGCGGCAGCTTCGACGCCGAGGCGCCCGATTTCGAGGCGACCCTCACGGCCGAGACTTCGCTGCGCGAGCACCTCGCGGGCCAGCTCGACCTCGCGACCCGGGAGCCGGCCGAGCGGCTGATCGGCGGCTTCCTGATCGACGCCGTCGACGAGGCCGGCTACCTGCGCGAGACGGTGGAGGGCGTGGCCGAGCGGCTCGGCGCCGACCCGGCCCTCGTCGGCCGGATGCTGGCGCTGGTCCAGACCTTCGACCCGCCCGGGATCGCGGCCCGCGACCTCGCCGAGTGCCTCGCGATCCAGTTGCGCGAGCGCGACCGGTTCGACCCGGCGATGCAGGCGCTGGTCTCGCGGCTCGACCTCGTGGCCAAGCGCGACTTCGCGGCCCTGCGCCGGCTCTGCGGCGTCGACGACGAGGACCTCGTCGACATGCTGGGCGAGATCCGCCGCCTGGATCCGAAGCCCGGCCGGGCCTTCGGGTCGAGCGCCGTCGAGGTCCTGGTCCCGGACGTATTCGTGCGCGCGGCGCCGGACGGCTCCTGGCTGGTCGAGCTGAACAGCGAGGCGCTGCCCCGGGTCCTGGTGAACCAGAGCTACTACGCCCGCGTCTCGCGCAACGCCGCCGCGGAGGGCGACAAGGCCTTCCTGTCGGAAGCTCTCCAGAACGCCAACTGGCTGACCCGCTCGCTGGAGCAGCGCGCCCGCACCATCCTGAAGGTCGCCACCGAGATCGTCCGCCAGCAGGACGGGTTCTTCGTCCACGGCGTCACGCACCTGCGGCCGCTGAACCTCAAGACCGTGGCCGAGGCGATCGGCATGCACGAATCGACCGTCTCGCGGGTCACCTCCAACAAGGCCATCGGCACGAGCCGCGGGACCCTGGAGATGAAGTACTTCTTCACCGCGGCGATCCCCGGGGCGGCCGGCGCGGCCGCCCACTCCTCCGAGGCGGTGCGCCACCGCATCAAGCAGCTCGTCGACGGCGAGACGCCGGACGACGTGCTGTCCGACGACGCCCTGGTGCAGAAGCTGCGCGGGGAGGGCGTCGACATCGCGCGGCGCACGGTGGCGAAGTACCGGGAATCCCTGCGGATCCCGAGCTCGATCGAGCGCCGCCGGGAGCGCTTCGCCCACGGTTCGGGCCAGCACGTCGCCCTGGCGCTGCGCTGATCGGCCCGGACGGGGTTGCGCCGGGCGCCCGTCCGGCCCATCCGTCTTGGCCCTCGATCGATGCCTGGACCCGCGATGACCCCGACCGGAACGCCCTCGCGCAGCCTCACCGCCATCGTGCTCGCGGCCGGGAAGGGCACGCGGATGCGCTCGGACCTGCCGAAAGTGCTGCACCGGATCGCCGGGCGCAGCATGCTCGGCCACGTCCTGGCCGCCGTCCAGGCGGCGGGCGCGGGCCGGATCGCCGTGGTGGCCGAGCCCGGCCGCGACGACGTCGCCGCCGAGATCGCGCGGGCGGCCCCCGGCGCCCGGGTCTTCCCGCAGGCCGAGCGCCTCGGCACCGCCCATGCGGTCCTGGCGGCCCGGGAGATCCTGACCGACCCCGACGACGACGTGGTGATCGCCTTCGGCGACACGCCGCTCGTCTCGGCCGACACCTTCCTGCGTCTCCGCGCGCCCCTGGCCGACGGCGCCGCGGTGGCCGTGCTGGCCTTCGAGACGGCGACACCCTCCGGCTACGGGCGGGTGCTGACCGAGGGCGACCGCGTGCTCGCCATCCGCGAGGAGAAGGACGCGAGCGCGGCCGAGCGGGCCGTGACCCTGTGCAATGCCGGGCTGATGGCGCTCGCCGGACGGCACGCCCTGGCCCTGCTCACCCGCATCGGCAACGACAACGCCGCCGGCGAGTACTACCTGCCCGACGCGGTCGCGCTCGCGGTCGCCGACGGGCTGCCCGTCACGGTCGTGCCGGTGGACGAGGCCGAGGCGCAGGGCGTGAACGACCGGGTGCAGCTCAGCGTCGCGGAGGCCGCGATCCAGGCGCAGCTGCGCCGCAGCGCCATGCTGGGCGGCGCCACGCTGATCGCCCCCGAGACGGTGTTCCTCAGCCACGACACGGTGCTGGGGCGCGACGTGATCGTGGAGCCCAACGTCGTGTTCGGCCCCGGCGTGCGGGTCGCGGAGGGCTGCACCGTGCGGGCCTTCGCGCATCTCACCGAGACCAGCCTGGAGGCGGGCGTGAAGATCGGGCCGTTCGTGCGGCTGCGCGGCCACGCCGTTCTGGAGGCCGGCGCGGAGCTCGGCAATTTCGTCGAGCTGAAGAACGCCCGGATGGGGGCCGGCGCCAAGGCCGCGCACCTCACCTATCTCGGCGACGCGGAGGTCGGCGCCAAGGCCAATATCGGCGCCGGCACGATCACCTGCAATTACGACGGCGTGCTCAAGCACCGGACCACGATCGGCGCGGGCGCTTTCATCGGCTCGAACTCGGCCCTGGTCGCCCCCGTCTCGGTGGGGGAGGGGGCCTACGTCGCCTCCGGCTCGGTGATCACCGACGACGTGCCGGCGGACGCCATGGCGGTGGCCCGGGGCCGGCAGGCGGTGAAGCCGGGCTGGGCCGGGGAGAAGCGCGCGGCGCTGCAGGCCGAGAAGGCGCGGCGCGGCAAGGCGTGAGGCCGGGCACGCCGCGCGGGCGGGGCTGGCCCTGCGCCGTGCCGATCCGGTAGAAGTCCCGCTCGGCCCCGCACGGCGCGGGGCGGCCCGGACCTTGCGCACGACCTGCGCGTGGCCATCCGGGCGCGACAGCGAGAGACACTCCTATGTGCGGCATCGTCGGCATCGTCGGGCGCGACGCGGTGGCGGGGCAGGTGATCGAGGCCCTGCGGCGGCTCGAGTACCGCGGCTACGATTCCGCCGGCATCGCCACCCTGGAGCACGGCCGGCTGGCGCGGCGCCGGGCCTCGGGCAAGCTGGTCAACCTGGAAGCCAGGCTCGCCCAGGAGCCGCTCACCGGCACGATCGGCATCGGCCACACCCGCTGGGCCACCCACGGCCGGCCTAACGAGACCAACGCCCACCCGCACGCCACCAAGCGCTTGGCCGTCGTGCACAACGGCATCATCGAGAACTTCCGCGAGCTCAAGCAGGAGCTGGAGGCCGACGGCGTCGTCTTCGAGACCGAGACCGACACCGAGGTCGTCGCCCAGCTCGTCAGCCGCAACATGGACCGGCAGATGGGGCCGGTGGAGGCCGTGGCCGCCGCCCTGCCGCGGCTGCGCGGCGCCTTCGCGCTGGGCTTCCTATTCTCCGGCGAGGAGAACCTGCTGATCGGGGCCCGCCACGGCGCGCCGCTGGCCATCGGCTTCGGCGAGGGCGAGACCTACCTGGGCTCCGACGCCCTGGCGCTCGCGCCGTTCACCGACGCGATCACGTATCTCGACGAGGGCGACTGGGCGATCCTGTCCCGCGGCGGCGCCGAGATCCGCGACGCGTCGGGCGCCACGGTCGAGCGCGCCCGGCAGACGATCGCCACGCAGGCCTACCGGATCGACAAGGGCGAGTACCGCCACTTCATGGCCAAGGAGATCCACGAGCAGCCCGAGGTGGTGGGCCGCACGCTCGCCCACTACGTCGACATGGCGCAGGGGCGGGTGGCGCTGCCCGAGGCGCTGCCCTTCGACTTCGCCAAGCTCAGCCGCGTCTACATCACCGCCTGCGGCACGGCCTACTACGCGGGCCTCGTCGCCCGGTACTGGTTCGAGCAGGTGGCGCGCCTGCCGGTGGAGATCGACGTCGCCTCCGAGGCCCGCTACCGCGAGGCGCCGCTGGAGAAGGACGGGCTGACGCTGGTCATCTCGCAGTCGGGCGAGACCGCCGACACGCTGGCCTCCCTGCGCTACGCGAAGTCGAAGGGCCAGCACACGCTGAGCGTGGTCAACGTGCCGACCTCGACGATCGCGCGGGAATCCTCCGTGGTGATGCCGACGCTGGCCGGGCCGGAGATCGGCGTCGCCTCCACCAAGGCGTTCTCGTGCCAGCTCACCGTGCTGCTCTGCCTCGCCATCGCGGCGGGCCGCGCGCGCGGCACCCTCGACGCGGCGGGCGAGCGGCGGCTGATCGACGGCCTGATCAAGGCGCCGGGCCTGATGGCCGAGGCGCTCACCCACGAGGCGGCGATCGAGGGTCTGGCCCGGGAGGTCGCGAAGGCGCGGGACGTGCTCTATCTCGGCCGCGGCACCAGCTACCCGATGGCGCTGGAAGGCGCGCTGAAGCTCAAGGAGATCAGCTACATCCACGCCGAGGGCTACGCGGCGGGCGAGCTGAAGCACGGGCCGATCGCGCTGATCGACGAGAGCGTGCCGGTGATCGTGATCGCGCCGCACGACGCGGTGTTCGAGAAGACCGTCTCGAACATGCAGGAGGTGGCCGCCCGCGGCGGGCGCATCGTGCTGATCGGCGACGCCAAGGGCGCGGCCGAGCACGGGCTCGACACGCTCGCGACCTTCACCATGCCGGCGCTCGACCCGACGGTGGCGCCGATCGTGTACGCGGTGCCGATCCAGCTGCTCGCCTACCACACGGCGGTATTCATGGGGAAAGACGTCGACCAGCCCCGCAATCTCGCCAAGTCGGTCACTGTGGAATAGCCGTCGCCGATCACACCCACGTCCGGTTCGGAAGCGGCGCCGTCTTTGCGAGCGGAGCGAAGCAATCCAGTCTGCGCTATGCTGCCAGAGGTTGCGCGACGCTGGGTTGCTTCGCTGCGCTCGCAAAGACGGTCTGCGCAATCCTGCTGACCCCGGTATGAGGCCCCCATGACCGCCCATGACACCGACGTCCTCCGCTGGCTCGACGGGCAGGAGGGCGCGATGCTGGCGCTCCTCGAGGAATTGGTGAACATCGATTCCGGCTCCTACGACAAGCCGGGCGTCGACGCGGTCGGCATCCGCATCGCGGAGTTCCTCGCCGGCCACGGCATCCCGGTGACCACGATCCCGGTCGACGGCTACGGCGACGCGCTGAAGGCGAGCGTGGCCGGATCGGGCGGCGGCAACCGGCCGGTCGTGCTCATGGGCCACCGCGACACCGTCTTCCCGAAGGGGGAGCCGGCCCGCCGGCCGTTCCGGGTCGCCGACGGCCGCGCCTATGGGCCGGGCGTCGCCGACATGAAGGCGGGCCTCGTGATGAACGCCTTCGTGCTGGCCGCCTATCACCGCGCCGGCGGCGCGCCGGTGCCGCTCGTCGGCCTGTTCACCAGCGACGAGGAGATCGGCTCGCCGGCCTGCCGGCCGATCATCGAGGAGACCGCCCGGGGCGCCCGCGCGGTGCTGAATTCCGAGCCGGGGCGGCCGACCGGCAACGTCGTCACCGGCCGCAAGGGCGGGGTGTTCATGCACCTCGAGGTGCTCGGCAGGGCGGCCCATTCCGGCGGCAACTACGCCGACGGGCGCAGCGCCATCCTAGAGCTCGCCCACAAGACCGTCGCGCTCCACGCGCTGACCGACCTCGACCGCGGCACCACGGTCAATGTCGGCCTGGTCTCCGGCGGCCAGTCGGTGAACACCGTGGCGCCCCGGGTCACCTGCGAGATCGACCTGCGCTACGTGACCCCGCCCGACCGCGAGGCCGCCATGGACCGGATCGCCGCGATCGTGGCCGGATCGACGGTGCCGGACACGACCGCGCATCTCACCATCAAGGGCGAGTTCCTGCCGCTCGTGCAGGACGAGGCCTCGCGGGCGCTGTTCGACACCTACGCAAGGGTGAGCGCGGAGGGCGGCAACCCCGTCACCGGCGAGTTCGCAGGCGGCTGCGCCGATTCGGGCTTCACCGCCAGCGTCGGGTGCCCCACGCTCTGCGCCGTGGGCCCGGTGGGCGGCAAGGCCCACTCGCCCGAGGAGTACCTGGAGGTGGGAAGCCTTGTGCCGCGGGCGCGCGCGATGGCCGAGACCATCGCGGCGCTCTGACGGTTCAGAGACCGACCATCGCCAGCCCGGCGGCACCGTAGCGGTCGCCGGTCACCGCCTCGGCGGGCATCGCGTCCGCGATGGCCCGCAGGTCGGTCTCGGCCAGGACGAGACCGGCCGCCGCCGCGTTCTCCTCGAGGTTCCGGATCTTGCGGGCGCCCGGAATCGGCACGATGAAGTCGCCCTGGTTCAGCACCCAGGCAATGGCGAGCTGGGCCGGCGTGACGCCCTTGTCGCGCGCCAGGGCGGCGAGCGTGTCGAGCAGCCGCTGGTTGGCCGCGAGGTTCTCCGCCGCGAAGCGCGGCATCGTGCGGCGGTAATCGTCGGCGGCGAGGCTGTCGCGGTCGCGGATCGCGCCGGTCAGGAGTCCGCGCCCCAGGGGGCTGTACGGCACGAAGCCGATCCCGAGTTCGCGGCAGGTCGGCAGCACCTCGGCCTCGGGATCGCGGCTCCAGAGGGAGTACTCGCTCTGCACGGCGGCGATGGGGTGGACCGCGTGGGCCCGCCGGATCGTGGCCGCGCCGGCCTCGGACAGGCCGAGCGCCCGTACCTTGCCGGCCCGCACGAGATCGGCCATGGCGCCGACCGTGTCCTCGATCGGCACCGCCGGATCCACCCGGTGCTGGTAGAACAGGTCGATGACGTCGACGCCGAGGCGCCGGAGCGAGGCGTCGCAGACCGCCCGGACGTGCTCGGGCCGGCTGTCGACGCCGATGATCCGGTCGGGACCCTGGCCGGTCTCGGAGATCTTGAAGCCGAACTTGGTGGCGATGATCACCCGGTCGCGGACCGGCGCCAGGGCCTTGCCCACCAGCTTCTCGTTCTCGAAGGGGCCGTACATCTCGGCCGTGTCGAAGAGGTTGATGCCGAGGTCGACGGCGCGGCGCAGCGTGGCGGTGGCCTCACCCTCGGGCTGGCCGCCATAGGCGTAGCTCATGCCCATGCAGCCGAGGCCGAGGGCGGAGACGGTGAGTTCGGTTCCGAGTCGACGGTGATCCATGCGGGCCTCCCGTGATGCGGCCCGGACTTCGCACGGGCCGACGGCGGCGATAATCCGTGACCTGCGGCGCAGGCTGTTCTATGCGGCTCAACAGTGAGACGCGCCGACCTCCCCGCCCTGTCGCTCTTCGCCGCGGTCGCGGCGCGCCGGAGTTTCCGCGGCGCCGCACGCGATCTCGGGCTCTCGGTCTCGGCGGTGAGCCACGCGATCAACGGCCTGGAGGCGAGCCTCAGCGTGCGCCTCCTCGCGCGGACGACCCGCAGCGTCGCCCCGACCGAGGCGGGCCAGCGCCTGCTCGACGGTCTCGAGCCCGCCCTCGCGGCGATCGCCGACGCGGTCGAGGTGGCGACCGCCGCGGAGCGGCGGCTCACCGGGACGCTGCGGATCTCGGTGCCGCGGTCGGCCGCCGAGATGCTGCTGCTGCCGCTCGCCGTCGCGTTCACCCGCGCGCATCCGGGCGTCGAGATCGAGATCCGCGCGCAGGACGGCTTCCGCGACATCGTCGCCGAGGGGTTCGATGCCGGCGTCCGCTTCGCCGAGAGCCTGGACCAGGACATGATCGCGGTGCCGCTCGGGCCGCCGCAGCGCGGCGCGATCGTCGCCGCGCCGGACTATCTCGCCCGCCACGGGACGCCCGCGGACCCGCAGGACCTGCACCGGCATGTCTGCGTCCGGCGCCGCTTCCCGAGCGGTGGCCTCTACCTCTGGGAACTCGAGAAGGACGGGATCGCCCAGTCGATCCCGGTCACCGGCACCCTCGTCCTCGACGATGACGGGCTGGTGGCCGAAGCGGCGCGCGGCGGCGCCGGTCTCGCCCACCTCTTCGAGGCGCAGGTGGCGGCCGACATCGCGGCCGGCCGTCTGATCCGGGTCCTCGACGCGTGGTGCCCGCCCTTCCCCGGCTTCTTCCTCTACTACCCGAGCCGCCGCCAGATGCGGCCGCTGCTCCGGAGCTTCGTCGATCACGTCAGGGGCCGCTAGCGCCGCCGGCCCGCCTACGGGCGCAGGGCCGCCACGAGGCGCAGCAGGAAGCCGTCGAGGGCCGCCTTGTCGATCCAGCGCAGGACCGCGACGAGGTCGTGCTCGGGGTCGCACCAGATCACGTTGTTGCCCGCCCCGAGGGCGCTGAAGGCCGAGGCCGGCAGTTCCGGCTTGGCGGCCGCGCCGCGGTTCAGCCACCAGAGGTAGCCGTAGCTGTCGAGGGTCGGAGAGGGCGTCAGCATGGCGCGGATCCAGCGCTCCGAGAGGAGCTGCCGCCCGTTCCAGGCGCCGCCGCGGGCGACGAGGAGACCGAAGCGGGCGTGGTCGTCGGCCCCGATGAACAGGCCGCCGCCCCAGTGGCCGCCGCCGGGGACCGACTGGACCCGCGCGCCGTCGACCGCGACCCAGGCCGTGTCGTAGCCGTGCCACGCCCAGTCGCGGGAGGCGCCGATCGGATCCATGATCCGCTCGCGGAGCACGTCCGGGAGGGCCCGGCCGAAGCGGCGCATCAGGCAGTACGACAGCAGGTTCACCCGGACGTCGTTGTACTCGTAGTAGGTGCCGGGGCACCGCAGCGCCCGCGCCTCGCCCTTGCGGCTGTTGTCGGCGCCCGGGCCGATCTGCCGGAAATGATCGACCTGATCGGACTTGCCGAACAGCGTTCCCTGCCACTCGCTCGACTGCTGCAGGAGGTGGCGCCACGTGATCGCGCCGTTGTGCGGGCCGTCGAGGAGCGGGTCGGGTACGCTGTCGCGCACCGGCGCGTCGACGTCGGGGATCAGGCCGTCGTCGTGGGCGAGGCCGGCCAGCACCGCGAGGTAGCTCTTGGCGATCGAGAAGGTCATGTCCGGGCGGGCCGTGTCGCCCCAGGCGGCGACGCGCCGGCCGGCCTTCAGGATCACGCCCGCCGGGCCGCCGCGCGGGCGCACCGGCCCGTCGACGGCGCTCCAGGGCCCCGTCTCGTTCCACTCGACGATCCCGACGTAGCGCCCGTCGGGATAGTACAGGCTGCGCGGCCACGCGCTCTCGTGGGCCTGCGCGAACGCCACCGCGTCCGCGAGCCGCCCGGCATCGAGCCCCGCCGCACCCGGGTCCTGCTCCGCCCAGTCATCCGTCGGCCAGTACGGCCCGGTCGCTTCGGTCACGCGCGTCTCCTGACGGTCCTCTCCGGTCCGGGCGCATGCAGGGCCTGCGCCGCAGATCGGACCCTCCGTAGAGCCATCGGCCCCGGGAGGGCAGGGCGCGCGCCGCGGTTCGGGGCTCGCCCCGCACGACGGGGCCGGATGTGTCAGCCCTTCCCGGTGAAGCGCACGGCGCAGCCCGGACGGGCCGCGACGAGGTCCGCGCCGCGCGCGCGGCCCAGGACCATGCAGGCGGTCGACAGCCCGTCGGCGACGAGCCCCGTCGGCGCAGTGACCGTCACCGACGACAGGCCGCGCGGCGACCGGCCGGTGGCCGGGTCGAAGATGTGGTGGTCGGTGCGGTCGTGCGAGAAGCTCATGTTGTAGTCGCCCGAGGTCGCGGCGAAGCCGGTGAACGGGGCGATGACGGCGGCGATGTCGCCGGGATGGCGGGGATCGGCCAGCCCGAGGCGCCAGGGCGCGCCGTCCGGATGCGCGCCGGCGGCGCCGAACTCGCCGGTATCCACGAAGGCGTCGTCGATGCCGCGCGCCCGGAAAGCCGCCATGACCTGGTCGGCCGCGTAGCCCTGTATCAAGGCGTTCAGCGTCAGGGCCGTCCCGGGCTCCAGGACGATCCGGTCCGTCGCGACCCGCACGCGCCGCCAGCCGACCCGCGACAGGGCCCCCCGCAGGGCCTCCGCCCCGGGGCGCTCACCGCGGGCGGCCGCGCCGGCCCAGACCGGCCAGAGCGGCTGGACGGTCGGGTCGAAGGCGCCGCCGGTCTCGGCCGCGAGGGCGAGGGCGAAGCGCAGCAGGGCGAGCAGGTGCGGGTCGGGCGCCTCGAGGGACCCGTCCCGGTTGAGGCGGGCCAGGGCGCTGTCGGCCCGGAACAGGCTGGCGGCCGCCTCCACGGCGCGCATCGCCGCGAACCCGTCGTCGAGCGCAGCCTCGACCGCGGACGGGTCGGGCCCGGCGGCGGTCAGGGCCACGGTGGTGCCGAAGGCGAGGCCGGCGCGGGTGCGCAGCGCCAGCCCGCGCGACGCCGCGGCGGCGCGGAACGCCGCGACGCCGCCGAGCGCGGCCAGCCCCGCGGCCCCGACGAGGAGCCGGCGCCGGGCCGGCGCGAAGGGCGGCGGCGCGCTCATCCGACGGTCACCGGCCGGTGCGCGGCGCGGCGGCCCCGCTTGCGCGCCACGACCTGCGGCACGCACTGCCCGGGATCGTGGATGATCGTCACGCACTCCATGCACTGGAAGCACTCGGCGTAGTCGACCCGGCCGGAGGGCGCGATGGCGCCGTAGCGGCAGCGGACCTTGCAGAGCTGGCACGGCGAGCCGCACTCCGCCCGGCGCGGGATCCAGTCGAGGACGCGGACCCGCCCGAGGAGGGCGAGGGCGGCGCCGAGCGGGCACAGGTAGCGGCAGAAGCCCTTGTAGACGAGCAGGTTGAGCACCAGCAGCCCGGCCGCGTAGGCAACGAACGGCCACGCCCGGACGAAGTACAGGGTGATGGCGGTCTTGAACGGCTCGACCTCGGACAGGGTGTCGGCGAGGGGCGACCCCGCGGCGGCGGCACCGAGGATGCCGGCGAGCACGACGTATTTCAGCGACCGCAGCGACCGGTCGAGGCCGGGCGGCACCGCGACCGGGCGGATGCGCAGCGGCCGGGCGAGCAGCGCGACGAGTTCCTGCAGCGCGCCGAAGGGGCAGAGCCAGCCGCAGAACGTGCCGCGCCCCCAGGCCACCAGGGCGGCCAGCGCGAAGGCCCAGAGCACCAGCGAGGGCGGGTCGTAGAGCAGGAAGGCGAGGTCGTGGGTCACGGTGGCGGCCCGCACGAGGCCGACGAGGGTCACGATCGAGAGTTGCGCCTGCGCGTACCAGCCGACGAAGCCGAGGGTCAGCGCCAGGAAGCCGAGGCGGAAGAGGGGGAAGCGGCGCTGGTCCGCCACCAGCCCGCGATGGCGGCTCAGGAGCGGCACCAGCACCGCGAGCATCAGCCCGATCAGCGCGAGTTCGGGCGCCCGGGCCCGCCAGGAGTCGGTCCAGCTCGGCCCGTCATCGGGCCGGACCCGCGTGAACAGGTCGGCGGGCAGGACGGTCTCGACCGTGAAGGTCCGGGCGATCTTCTCCGACAGGATCTGCCCGCGCTCGCGGACGATCGTCTCGGTCAGCACCCAGGGCGCGGACGGGTCGAAGCCGGCGGCCTGGTCGATCCGCAGGATCGTCCAGGGGCCGGGCGGCAGCCCCTCGGCGAGGCCGGCGTCGCGGCGCTCCACCGCCATGTCGCGCGCGTTCACGATCAGGCCGGCCTGGCCGATCGCCAGCCGGTCGGGGACGGCGCCCAGCACGAACCGGTCGCCGACCGGGTTCTCGGGCGCGTCCTCCGGCCCGGCGCTGACGACCATCACGGCGTGGTTGCCGGGACCGAGCTCGCGCATGAGCGCGTCGTAGCGCGCCGGCCCCAGCAGGTTGCGGCCGATCGAGGGCGGGTCCAGGGCGGCGACGTAGAGGTCGGTCAGCACGGCGTCGGCCGGACCCTCGGACGGATCGGCCACGCCGGTGCCCCGGAAGGCCGCGGCGGCGTCCGCGTTCGTGACCGTTAACCGCCGGACCCAGCCCCGGGCGAGGAGGTCGGCCAGGGTCAGGGGCTCGTAGAGGTCGAGCTTCGCCTCGACCTTCAGGCCGACATTGGCCGCCCCGAAGCCGAGCTTCGCGCGGGCGACCGCCAGCGCCGAGGCCAGGATGGACTGGTTGATCACCCGGGTCGAGGCGGTGGCCATGGAGATGCCGTCGACGGTGGTCTGCGGCGCGGCGCCGGCGGCCCGCGCGTTGGGCCGCCCGACCCGGATCGCCTGCCGGGCCGACAGGCCGGCATACTGCTCGACGAAGGCGAGGAGCGGCTCCGGGCCGAGCCCCTCGAGGAAGACCGGCTCGTGGTGCGAGAGCACCGTCACGTCCCGGAAGGTCCCGTCGGGGGCGAGCGCGATCAGCAGGTCGGGGGGCGTGCCCCCGAAGCCAGGGATCGGCGCGAGGTCGACGGATTCGAACGCGTAGGCGAAGACCTCGTAGGACCCGGCCTGCTGCTTCAGGATCGGCCAGACCGGGAGCCTGTCGTCCTTCTCGCCGACCACCAGCGGGGGCGGGAAGTGGCGTTCGACGCCCGCGCGATCGAGCTGGCCGGCCCGGGCCGGAAGGGTCGACAGGAGCAGGGCGAGAAGGAGCAGCGCGGCGCGCAGGAGCAGGCCCGCGCCCCGGGCCAGGGCGGTGCGCGGCGCGGGCGGCCTGGGAGACGGTGCGCTCCGCAGCGGCCGCGCCTTATCCCTCCCTCCGCCCCTGGCCGCGTCGGTCACCCATCCGGACCGAGCACGGACGCCGGCGGCAGTGCGCGACCGGGCCCCTGTCCCGTTCGGGAGAGGGACAGGGTGAGGGATCGGGACGTCGAGGATGGAGCACGCTGTCGACGTGCGGGCCGGGAGAGCCTGTCCCGGATGCCGCACGTCCCTCACCCTGTCCCTCTCCCGAACGGGACAGGGGACCCGCGCTCCGGACTGCGGACGAGTCACGGCACCGCACCGGCGGCGCGCCCGTCCGTCGCCTGCGCCGAAGGCATCGGCCGCGCCGCCGCGCCCCAGGGGAAGCGGCCGACCTTCACGGTCTTGATCGGCCGGAACGTCGCGGCGTCGATCACCGTCACGTCGCCGGAGACGCCGTTGGTGGTGAAGAGCCGCGTGCCCGCCGCGTTGAGCGCGAGCTGCCAGACCCGGCGGCCGACCAGGATGTAGCTCTCCACCCGGTAGGTCGCGGTATCCACCACGGCGACCCGGTCGGACGGCCCCAGCGCCACGAAGGCGTGGCGCCCGTCCTTGGCCATCTGGATGCCCACCGGCTGGATCCGGTCGGCCGCGATTCCCTTCACGGCGAACTCGATCGTCGCGATCACCGCGCGTGTGGCGACGTCGATCACCGACACGGTGCCGCCGATCTCCGAGGACGCCCACAGCCGGGACCCGTCGGCCGTGAAGGCGGCGAAGCGCGGCCGCTGCCCGACCGGCGTCGCGTCCACGGCCGCGAGTGTCGCCGTGTCGATCCAGTGGACCATGTTGGTCGTCTCGGAGGTCGTGACGGCCGTGCGCCCGTCCGGGCTCACCGCGACGCCCTCCGGCTCGATGCCGACGTCGATCTGCGCCAGCACCCGGCGGGTCTGCGCGTCCACCACCGTGGTGGTGGCGTTCTCCTCGTTGGCGATGAACAGGGTGCGCCCGTCGGGCGCCAGGGCGAACTGCTCCGGGTCCTCGCCCGAGGGCAGGTCGTGCCGCACCTGCCCGGTCTCCGGGTCGATCACCTGCACGGCGTCGGAGTCGCTGGCGCAGACGTAGAGCGACCGCCCGTCGCGCGAGAAGGTCAGCCCGCGGGGCCGACGGCCGACCGGGAAGGTGCGCAGCACCTCCAGGCTGTCGCCGTCGATCACCGAGACGGTGTTGTCGCGCTCGTTCGAGACGAAGATCTCCTCGGCCCGCGCGGGGCCCGCGAGGCAGAGCAGTAGCGCGAGGGCGGCGAGCCGGGTCATTCTGACGTCCCCGAGAAGGCGCGGCAGGCACTCTCGGGCGCGTCGAGGCCGAGCGTGTCGAGTTCCGTGCGGTGGTGGAGGAAGCCCTCGATCGGCGCCGTCGCGGTGACGGCCCCGGGCCAGAGCAGGAAGACCGGCTGGCGCAGCTGCCCGTCCCAGGCGCGGAAGCTCAGGGGGCGGCCCTTGAAGCCGCCGATCTCGAAGCCGGGCGCCGTCAGGGCGGCGCGGACCGCCGCGGGGTCGGTGCTGCGCGCCTTCACGGCCGCCTCGCCGACGACGTGCACCGCCATCCAGCCGGCCCAGTCGACGGGCCGCATGGCGCGGCCGGCGAGCTTCCGGAACCGCCCCTGGAGCTGGACGGCGGCCCAGGCCTCGACGGGCCGACCCCAGGCGGCCGGCGCGAGGCCCTGCGTGCCGACGAGGGGCCGGGGCGAGGCGGTGTTGTAGTTGAGGCTCGCGCCGAACGCGCCGGCCTCGTCGGCCACCGCGACCACGTCGTGCTCGGGCCCGCGGGTCGGCAGGGCGAACTCGCGCAGGGCCGTGTCGCGGACGTCGCCCCCCTGCGGGTCGTAGCGCGTCTCGGCGACGATCCGCGCGCCGAACTTCCTCGCGCTGCGCCGCAGCGCCTCGGCGAAGAGCGCGTCAGCTGGCGCCGGCCCGGTCACCAGCAGGATCCGGGACCAGCGCTTGAACGCCAGGAACTGCACCAGCGCGTCGGACAGCATGGCGCGGGACGGCAGGACGTGGAGCAGGTTCCGGCGGCAATCGGCGTCGCGCAGGCGCGTGTCCGGGGCGCCGATGTTAAGGAGCACGCTGCCCTTCGCCTCCGGCAGGTCGGCCAGGGCGAGGACGTCGGCGGCCGGGGCGTTGAGCACCACGAAGCGCCGGTCGGCGAGGTCCCGGAAAGCCTGGCGGATGTCGGCGGCCGGCTCGACGATCGTGGTGCCGAGGTCGAAGCCGAGGCCGAGGAACCGGCCGGTGGCGTTGGAATCGCGCAGGCCGAGTTCCGCGCCCTTGGCGCCCTCGTCGTCGGGGATCGGGTCCTCGTTGTTCAGCGGCGCCGGCCGCTCGACCCGCCGCTCCAGGTAGCGGATCGTCAGGGGCGGGCCTGCCGGCGCGGGCGCGGCCCGCCCCTGCGCGACCGGCGCCAGGGTCGCCATGGCCGCCACGGCCGCCAGCACGACGGCGCGCCGCAGGCCGGCCCATGGCCCGCCGCGCATCCCGGGCCGCCGCGCACCGGAGGACACCATCCCCGCCCGTCTCCTCCAGCCCCGCGGCGCTCGTCTTTGGCCGGGAGTCTAGGAGCGGAGTTGCGCCCTCCGATATTAGACCAAGGTGCACAAACCGGGTTTGGTGCAGCGCAACACAAGTCGTCGATGGCGCTAATCTGGCCGATCCGTACCAAAGCATAATGGGTCCGCCGCCCGGTACTTGCTAACCGTTGTGCAACGACGACGGGAGGGGCGGATGCGCACGATGAAGACGGCGGCGGGCGGCGTGCTCGCGGCGCTGGGACTGGCCCTGGCCGCCGGCGGCGCCCTCGGGCACGGCGATGTCCAGCCCCAGCCGGTCAACACCGACGGCCTCAAGCCGCTGGGCGCCGAGTGGGTCGCCGAGAACCCCTACAAGGACGACAAGCACGCCATCGCGATCGGCGCCTCGGGCTTCAACCAGAACTGCGCCCGCTGCCACGGCCTGGAGATGATCTCCGGCGGACTCGCCCCGGACCTGCGCTACCTGCCGCAGGGCAAGGAGGGCGACGAGTACTTCGTCGAGCGCATGAAGCACGGCGCCGTCATCAACGGCGTGACCAAGATGCCGGCCTTCGAGGGTGTGATCTCGCAGGAGGGCCTGTGGGCGATCCGGAGCTACATCGAGTCGAAGCATGAGGATTAGCGCACGGCTCCTTCTCGCCTGCGGCCTGCTCATGGCCCTCCGGTTCCAGCCGGAAGCGGCGGCGCGCCCCCTCGACCAGATCGTGGCCGACGGCACCCTGCGGGTGGCGGTCTACGGCGACAACGCGCCGTTCTCCGCGGAGGAGACCGGCAGGCCCCGCGGCATCGACGTCGATCTCGCCCGCGCGATCGCCGACGCGCTCAAGGTGAAGCTCGACCTGCGCGTGGTCGACGCCGGCGAGAACGTCGACGGCGACCTGCGCCTGACCCTGTGGCGCGGCGACCTCGCCGGCACGCCGCTCGCCGACCTGATGCTGCACGTGCCGACTGACCGGCAGCTCGCCCTGCGCAACGAGCAGGTGTTCTTCACGGCGCCGTATTTCGAGCAGGAGATCGCCTTCGCGTACCGCAAGGGCGCGCTGGACGGCTTCGACAGCCTCGACGACATCGGCGACCGGAGCGTCGCGCTGGAGGGCACGGGCGCCGCCGACCTGATGCTGCTGACCGCCCAGGGCGGCCGCTTCCGCCCGAACCTGAAGCACTACAGGAGCTTCGAGGAGGCCGCGAAGGCCTACCTCGCCGGCGAGGCGCCGATCCTGGCCGGGAGCCGCGCGGCGATCGCGGCGGCCCTGTTTGCCGCGAAGGCCCCGAAGGACGACAACCCGATCGCCACGGTCCCGTCGACGGGGCTGGTGAAAACGCGCTGGGAGATCGGCGGCGCGGTGAGGACCGATTCCCGCGACCTCGCCTACGCGGTCGGGGACGCGATCACGGCACTGAACGCGGAGGGTCGGCTCAGGGCGATCTGCGAGAGCTACGGCGTCACCTACGCGCCGCCGAAGGGGTATTGAGCGCATCCGTCATCGCGAGCGCAGCGAAGCGATCCAGACAGCGCGCCATCGTGGGATGCTGTGCTGCCCTGGGTCGCTTCGCTGCGCTCGCGATGACGGTAAGAGCGAACATCAGATCTCCCGAACGAGACCTCCGTCGGATTCGCGCCAATCCGAGCGCCGATCTCGACGAATACATTGCATTCGCCGGTCCGCAGAGTGGCCTTATTGGACCAATGGCCAATAAGACTTTCCTGAGAAGCCCGATAGCTTCGTCCTCCAAGGGGGCGCCCCGCGACTCGTGCGGCCCGCGTCGAAACCCGGATGCCCCGGCCACACGGACCGGGGCCGACCACGGAGGACACGTCATGAGAATGCGGACCCGGTTCCTCGCCGCGGTGGGCGTCGCCGCCCTCGTGGCGGGCGGCGCCCTGCCGGCCATGGCCCAGGGGGTCACCGAGCAGGACATCATCAACGACGCCAAGACGCCCGGCGACGTGGTCACCTACGGCCTCGGCCCGCAGGCCCAGCGCTTCAGCCCGCTGAAGACGCTCAACCGCGACAACATCAAGGGCCTCGTCCCGGCGTGGTCGTTCTCGTTCGGCGGCGAGAAGCAGCGCGGCCAGGAGAGCCAGGCGCTGGTCAAGGACGGCATCATCTACGTCACGGGCTCGTACTCGCGCATGTACGCGATCGATTCCCGCAGCGGCGAGAAGAAGTGGGAGTACGACGCCCGCCTGCCGGAGGGCATCCTGCCCTGCTGCGACGTCGTGAACCGCGGCGCCGCGCTCTACAAGGACAACGTCTACTTCGGCACGCTCGACGCCAAGCTCGTCGCGCTCAACACCAAGACCGGCAAGGTCGTCTGGCGGAAGGAGATCGACGACTTCAAGGCCGGCTACAGCTACACGGCCGCCCCGATCATCGTGAAGGGCAAGATCATCACCGGCGTGTCGGGCGGCGAGTTCGGCGTGATCGGGCGGATCGAGGCCCGCGACGCCGAGACCGGCGAGGTCGTGTGGAAGCGGCCCGTGATCGAGGGCCACATGGGCGAGCTCAACGGCAAGCCCTCGACCATGACCGGCAAGGTCAACGAGAGCTGGCCCGGCGACATGTGGAAATTCGGCGGCGGCGCCACGTGGCTCGGCGGCACCTACGATCCCGAGACCAACCTGATCTACTTCGGCACCGGCAACCCCGGCCCGTGGAACTCCTGGCTGCGGCCGGGCGACAACAAGTGGACCTCCTCGCGGCTCGCCCTCAACCCCGACAACGGCGAGATCGTCTGGGGCTTCCAGACCACCCCGCACGACGGCTGGGACTTCGACGGCGTCAACGAGTTCGTGCCGTTCGACCTGAACAAGGGCGGCAAGACCATCAAGGCCGGCGCCACCGCCGACCGCAACGGCTTCTTCTACGTCCTCGACCGGACCAACGGGAAGTTCATCTCGGCGACGCCGTTCGTCGAGAAGATCAACTGGGCCAAGGGCATCGATGAGAACGGCCGCCCGATCTACAACGAGGAGAACCGCCCCGGCGACCCGAGCAAGGCGACCGGCAACGACAAGAAGGGCAAGTCGGTCTTCGCGGTGCCGAGCTTCCTCGGCGGCAAGAACTGGATGCCGATCGGCTACAGCCCCGACACCAAGCTGTTCTACGTGCCCTCCAACGAGTGGGGCATGGATATCTGGAACGAGCCGGTGAACTACAAGAAGGGTGCCGCCTACCTCGGCGCCGGCTTCACCATCAAGCCGGTCTTCGACGACCATATCGGCTCGCTCAAGGCGATCGACCCGGCCTCCGGCAAGGTCGTGTGGGAGTACAAGAACAAGGCCCCGCTCTGGGCCGGCGTGCTCACCACCGCGGGCAACCTCGTCTTCACCGGCACGCCGGAGGGCTTCCTGAAGGCCTTCGACGCCAAGACCGGCGAGGAGGTCTGGAAGTTCCAGGTCGGGACCGGCGTGGTCTCCTCGCCGATCACCTGGGAGCAGGACGGCGAGCAGTGGGTCGGCGTCGCGGCCGGCTGGGGCGGCGCGGTGCCGCTCTGGGGCGGCGAGGTCGCCAAGTCGACGGCCGGCATCAACCAGGGCGGCAGCTTCTGGGCGTTCAAGCTGCCGAAGACGGTGGCGTCGCGCTGAAGGCGCTCAATCGGAAGCGTGCCGGCCCCCGCGGGTCGGCACGCCCAGGTCCCGGGGCCGGGCGGTCGTCTCAACACCCGCTTGCGCCCCGGGGCCGCATCGATCACCTTCGGACCTCCCGCCCGCGTATTCGGCGGATCCTGTGAGGATCTCGAGCGAAGGACCGAGGTCTCCGTGCATCTCCTGATCGTCGATGACCACCCGCTGTTCCGCGACGCCCTGGCGGCCACGATCCGCCTCGCGCACCCGGACGCGGTGCTGCACGAGGCCGACGGGATCGAGGCGGCCTGCGCGGTGCTCGCCGCGAACCGCGGCATCGACCTGACGCTCCTCGACCTGTCCATGCGCGGCGTCACCGGCTTCGACGGGCTGATCACCATCCGGGCGAGCTTCCCGCGCATCCCGATCCTGATCGTCTCCGGCCACGAGGATCCGCGCATCGTCCGCGAGGCCCTGCAGCACGGGGCGGCGGGCTTCGTCCCCAAGGCCATGGACAAGGCGACGCTCACCCGGGCGATCACCGAGGTGATGAGCGGGGCGCTGTTTCTGCCGCCCGGGCTCGCCGAGGCCGGTGCGCCCGCGCCCCGGTCCAAGAAGGCGCCACTGGCCGAGCGCCTCGCCCGGCTGACGCCGCAGCAATTGCGGGTCCTGATGATGATCCGTCAGGGCAAGCTCAACAAGCAGATCGCCCACGAGCTCCAGGTCGGCGACTCGACCGTGAAGGCGCACGTCTCGGAGATCCTGCGCAAGCTCGAGGTCATCAGCCGCACGCAGATCGTGATCGACACGGCGTCCCTCGACTTCGACCAGATCCACAACAGCCACTCGGCCTGACGACGCGATCGCGGGATCCGGCCTGCGGCTCGGGGATCGCCGCGACGGCGGCTGCGCGTCCGCACCCGCCCCGTGCAGCGACCGGATTATATGCGCCCGCCGCAGAACAAACCCAAGTTATGGGTCGACTCATTCTTCTGGCGCAGCCCTGATCCCCTCGCGGCATCCCTCAATCGAGATCGATATGAGGCTATCTATCGGCGTGCGAGCCGATTGATCCGGTGACCTCGCCGGCTCCTCGCGACGGTGGATCAGGTTGTGACCGGCATCGATGGTCCGACGACGCGCGGGCGACATCAGCAGATCGACACCCACGCCCTCCTGACCACCGGCCGCCACCGGCGCCGCGCCACCGTCGGGGCCGCGCCCGAGCCGGAGCCGGTGCCGTGACCCTCCCCGCATGGCGCGACTGGGCCTTCGCGCTGAAGACCTACGCGGCGGCGATGCTCGCCCTGTACCTCGCGCTCTGGATCGACCTGCCGCGGCCCTACTGGGCCCTCGGCACCGTCTACATCACCAGCCAGGTCCTCTCCGGCGCGACGCGCGCGAAGGCCGCGTACCGGGTCTGCGGCACCGTGCTCGGCGCGGCGGTCAGCGTCGTGCTGGTGCCGAACCTCGTGAACGCGCCGATCCTGCTGAGCCTCGCGGTGGCGCTGTGGGTCGCGCTCTGCCTCTACGTCTCCCTCCTCGACCGAACCCCCGCGAGCTACCTGCCGATGCTCGCCGGCTACACGGCGGCGCTGATCGGTTTCCCCGCCGTCGACGATCCCGGGGCGATCTTCGACACGGCGGTGGCGCGGGCCGAGGAGATCTCCCTCGGCATCGTCTGCGCCAGCCTCGCCGCCACGCTGATCCTGCCGCAATCGGCGGCCCCGCTCATCGTCGGACGGCTGAACGACTGGTCGGCGGAGGCCCGGGCCTGGATCCGGAGCGCCCTCGCGGCCGCCCGCGCGCCGGAGGCCGTTGGGCCGAGCCAGGGCCGGCGCCTGCGCCTCGCCTCGGACGCGATCGGCCTCGACGCCCTCGGCCTCGCCCTGCGCAACGAGGCGACGGGCGCGGAGCGCGCCGCCGAGGCCTTCGCGCCCCTCCGTCAGCACATGCTGATGGTCCTGCCGATCGTCGCCGCCGTGGCGGACCGCGTCGCCGCCCTCGAGCAAGCCGGCGCTGTTCCGGCGCGGGTCCGGGCCTTCCTGTCGGACCTCATCGACTGGCTCGCCGACGAGGTCGACGATCCGGATCGCGCCGCGCGGCTGCGCGACCGGATCGACGGGTTCGAGCCCGCCCTCGGCCGAGCGCCGGACTGGAACACGCTCCTCCTCGCGAGCCTCGCGGCGCGCCTGCGCGACGTCATCGACCTGCGCCAGGATCTGCGGGTACTGCGCGGCCACCTCGCGGTCGGCACCGCGCCCCGCGCGCCGCTCGCCTTCGCCTACACGGCCCGCGTCCGGTCGATCCGCCACCGGGACCACGGGCTGGCCGCGTTCTCGGCCTTCGGGGTGTTCGCGGGCCTGCTCGCCTGTTGCACCATCTGGATCGCCACCGGCTGGCCGGACGGCTCCGCGGCGCCGATGATGGGCGCGGTCGCCTGCTGCCTGTTCGCCGCGCAGGACGATCCCGCGCCGCAGATCCTGAGCTTCGCCAACTCGGCGATCGTCGGCGCCCTCGGCGCGGGCCTCTACCTGTTCGCCGTGCTGCCGCTCGCCACCTCCTTCGAGATGCTGGCGCTCGCGCTCGCACCGGCCCTGATCCTGTGCGGCCTGATGATGACGCAGCCGCGCACCGCCCCGATGGGCATGGGCGCGGCGCTGAACGGCGCGACCCTGCTGGCCCTCCAGAACGGTTACAGCGGGGACTTCGCGCCCTTCGCCAACGGGGTGATCGCCTCGGTGGTGGGCATGTGGATCGCCGCCGCGGTGACCCGGGTGATCCGCTCGGTCGGCGCCGGCTGGAGCGCGCGGCGGCTGATCGGGATCAACCGGCGCAGCCTCGCGGCCGCCGCGGACGGGCGCGGCACCGGCCACGGGCTCGAACTCGCGGCCCTCATGCTCGACCGCGTCGGCCTGATCGCGCCGCGGCTGGCGAGCCTGCCCGCGGACACGTCCGCCTCCGTGGGCGACCTGCTGGCCGATGTCCGGGTGGGCATCAACCTCGTGGAGGTTCGCCGGGTGCGCCGGCGGCTGACGGGCCCGGCCCGCAACACCGTCGACCGGGTCCTCGCGCTGGCGGCGCGCCAGCTGCGCGGCCGGACCGACCGGCCGGACGCGGCGCTGCTCGCGGCGCTGGACGAGGCGCTCGACGCCGTCGCGGGCGCGGCCCCGTCGCCGGAGCGGCGCGCCGCCCTGATCGGCCTCACCGGCCTGCGCCGCGGGCTCTTCGCCGACGCGGCGGCCTACCGGGCGGCGCCCGCCCTGGACCACCGGGAGATGGCGGCATGATGGGCGAGATCGACCTCTGCGGCGTGTTCGTGCCGGGCCTCGCCCTCTGGATGGCGCTGGCCTTCGCCCTCGGCCTGCCGCTGCGCCGCCTGCTCGCGGCGACCGGCCTCTACCGCCTCGTCTGGCACCGGCCGCTCTTCGACCTCGCCCTCTACGTCGTCCTGCTCGGCGGCGTGGTGACCCTCGCCCACCGGACCCTGCCATGACCGCCCTGTTCTCCGCCCTCGGCCGCCTCCTGGTCACCCTCGGCATGGTCGCCGCGGCGCTGATCGTCGGCCTCGGCCTGTGGGACTACTACATGGACGCCCCCTGGACCCGGGACGGGCGCGTGCGCGCCGACGTGGTGGCGGTGGCCCCCGACGTCTCCGGCCTCGTCACCGAGGTGCTGGTGGAGGACAATCAGGTCGTGCGGAAGGGCGACGTCCTGTTCCGGATCGATCCGGACCGGTTCCGCCTGGGGCTGCGGCAGGCGGAGGCGATGGTGGAGGGCCGCAAGGCGACCGCCGAGCAGGAGGCGGCCGACTACGCCCGCTACAGCAGGCTCTCCGACGCGGCGGTGTCGCAGCAGCGGGTCGAGGCCGCCAAGGCGGCCGACCTGTCGGCGCGGGCCGCCTACGAGCAGGGCTTGGCGGATCGCGACCTCGCCAAGCTCAACCTGGAACGCTCGGCGGTGCGCGCCCCGGTCAACGGCCGGATCACCAACATGGAGCTGCGGCCGGGCGCCTACGTCACCACCGGACGTGGCGTGATGGCGCTGATCGACAGCGACACCGTCCGGGTCGAGGGCTACTTCGAGGAGACGAAGCTGCCGCGGATCCGCGTCGGCGCGCCCGTGACCGTCGAGCTCATGGGCGAGGACGGGGCGCTCCGCGGCCACGTCGCCAGCATCGCCGGCGGCATCGGCGAGACCGGCCGCAGCGACGCCTCCAACCTGCTCGCGAACGTGAACCCGACCTTCTCGTGGGTGCGCCTCGCCCAGCGCATCCCGGTGCGGATCAGCCTCGACGGCGGCACGGCGGATCCGCGGCTGGTGAGCGGCCGGACCGCGACGGTCTCGATCGCGCCGGCGGCCGGCGGGGAACCCCTGCGCTGGCCCTGGACGGCGTGGCGCGAGGCGCTCGCCCGCTGAAGGCGCGACCGAACCATCCGGGCGCGCCCGGGTTGGCCTCACACCACAGCCCAACGACCTGTCAGGAGGCCCCATGTCGAAGACGATCCTCGCCCTCGCCACGTCATTCGTACTCGCCACGTCCGGGGCGGCGCTGGCCCAGGCGCCGCAGACCGGCGGCGCCAACCAGGGCAACGTCAACAAGTCCGGCGCGGTCGGCGGCACCGGGACCGGGACCGGCTCGATGGAGAGCACCGGGTCCACCGGCGCCGGCATGGCGCCCGGCACCAGCGGCGGCCCGCGGGTCAGCACGCCCGGCGCCCCCGCCGGCAGCAGCTCGGGCAACGGCGCCACCGGCAGCGGCGCTGCGCCCAGCGGGAAGTAGGCCCCGCCGGTTCTCCCTCCCACCTGCGCGGGGGGAGGGAGAACCCGTCAGGTCCCGATCCGGACCGGCGTGTGCCCCGGCCCTACGCGCCGAGCCCGCCCACGCACAGGTACTTGGTGTTCAGGTAATCCTCGATGCCCTGGTACGAGCCCTCTCGGCCGAGGCCGGATTCCTTCACGCCGCCGAAGGGCGCCACCTCGGTGGTGATGATCCCCTCGTTGATCCCGACCATGCCGTATTCCAGCGCCTCCGCGACTCGGAAGGTCCGGCCGAGGTCGCGGGTGTAGAAGTAGCAGGCGAGCCCGTACTCGGTGTCGTTGGCCATGCGGATCGCCTCCGCCTCGTCGCGAAAGCGGAACAGCGGCGCCAGCGGCCCGAAGGTCTCTTCCCGGGCCACCGCCATGGCGGGGGTGGCGCCGGTGATCACCGTCGGCTCGAAGAACTGGCCGCCCAGCGCGTGGCGGTGGCCGCCCGCCACCACCCGGCCGCCCTTCTCCACGGCGTCGCGGATATGGGCCTCGGTCTTCTCCACGGCCGCCATGTCGATCAGCGGCCCCTGGGCGACGCCGTCCTCGACGCCGTTGCCGACCTTCAGGCGGTTGGCCGCCTCGGCCATCTTCTCCGCGAAGGCGTCGTAGATCCCGTCCTGCACCAGGAACCGGTTGGTGCAGATGCAGGTCTGGCCGGAATTGCGGTACTTGGCGAGCATCGCGCCGGCCACCGCCTTGTCGAGGTCGGCGTCGTCGAACACGATGAAGGGCGCGTTGCCGCCGAGCTCCATCGAGACCTTCTTCACCGTGTGGGCGGCCTGCTCCAGCAGCACCTTGCCGACCTCGGTGGAGCCGGTGAACGTGATCTTCTTGACGAGCGGGTTGCCGGTCATCTCGGCGCCGATGGCGCGGGCCGAGCCGGTGAGGATCGAGACCGTGCCGGCCGGGAAGCCGGCGCGCTCGCACAGGACGCCCCAGGCGAGGCCGGAGAGCGGGGTCTGCGAGGCGGGCTTGATCACGATCGGGCAGCCGGCGGCCAGAGCCGGGGCGATCTTGCGGGCGATCATCGAGGACGGGAAGTTCCACGGCGTGATCGCCGCCACGACGCCGACCGGCTCCTTGGTGACGAGAATCTTGCGGTCGCCCCAGGGGGAGGGGACCACGTCGCCGTAGACGCGGCGCGCCTCTTCCGCGAACCACAGCACGTAGGCGGCCGACATGGCGACCTCGCCGCGGGACTCGGTCAGCGACTTGCCCTGCTCGGCGGTGAGGATCTGCGCCAGATCCTCCTGATGCTCGGTCACGAGCGCCGCGAGCTTGCGCAGCAGCACGGCGCGCTCGTTGGCGGTCTTGGCGCGCCACGCCGGGTAGGCCTCGTGCGCCGCCTTGATCGCCTGCCGGGTCTCGTCGGCGCCGGCATTCGGCACCTTGGCGATCAGCGCGCCGGTCGCCGGGTTGGTGACGTCGATGCTGCCGGAACCGGCCTTCGACCATGCGCCGCCGATCAGGCAGGCATCGACCAGCAGGGCGCGGTCCTTCAGGGAGGGGGTCTCGAACTCAGGCATCCAACGGTTCCTTCGGCGGCCGCGGCATGTCGGGCTGGGACATGCCGGACCGCGGCTTGAGAGGCACGCTCTGGGCCGTATTCCTCGCCTGCGCCTCGGCTTTTGTCTCGAAGACATGGGGAGCCAGGTCGCGGCTCGCCAACGAGGCGCCGAGTTTCAATCGCAAGAACGCGCTCGTGGTATACCGGGACGCGGTCTCGTAATAGCGGTTTTCGAGATAGGCGATCGCCGAGAAGTAGGCGTCGCTCACCGTCGGGTCGATCTCGAACCCGTCGTAATTGGCGATCAGGTGGACCTTCCTGCCGATCTCCTGGCAGGCGCGCTCGTATTCGCGGCGCACCAGCTCGACGTCGTCGATGGTCCGGACCTGGAAGCCCTCGAGGTTCGAGAACAGGATGTTGCGCTCCGGGTCGTAGCTGATCCGCTCCGACAGCGAGAGGCCCAGCAGCCAGGGCTCCAGCGCCATCACGGACTCGCGGAACAGGCGCGGATCCATCGGCTGCGGATCCTGCACGATTGGGGTGAAGCCCATCTGGCCGAGGATGTCGCGCGCGATGTCGATGCCCGGCGCGACCTCGACCAGCTCCATGCCGGCCCGCGTCCGGCGGAACACGCAGCGCTCGGTCACGTAGAGCACCGGCTGGCCGCGCTCGGCCGCGTAGGCCCCCGAGAAGGTCACCTGCTCGACCGCGGCGATGAATTTCCGCGAGCGGCCCTCGCTGAGGATCCGGATACCGCCGTCCTCCACCGCCACCTTGAGGCCGTCGGCCGTGAACGTGCCGGCGAAGACGAGGCTCTTGGCGTTCTGCGAGATGTTGATGAACCCGCCCGCGCCCGCGAGCTTCTTGCCGAACCGGCTGACGTTGACGTTGCCCTCGGCGTCGCACTGGGCGAGGCCCAGGCAGGCGAGATCGAGGCCGCCGCCGTCGTAGAAGTCGAACTGCTGGTTCTGGTGCAGCACCGCGGCCGGGTTGAGGGCGGCGCCGAAATCCAGCCCACCCTGCGGCAGGCCGCCGATCACGCCGGGCTCGGCGGTCAGCGTCAGGTATTTCAGCACCCGCTCCTCGGCGGCGACCGCCGCGACGCCCTCGGGCATGCCGATACCGAGATTGACCACGCCGCCCGGCGGGAGCTCGAAGGCGCAGCGCCGGGCGATGACCTTGCGGGTGTCGAGCGGCATCGGGGCGATCCGGTCGAGCGGCACGCGCTGGCGGCCCGTGAAGGCGTGGTTGTAGGGCGTGCCGTAGGTCTGGCGGTGGTTCTCGGGCGTGCTGAGCACCACGCAATCGACCAGCACGCCGGGCACCTGCACCTCGCGCGGGTTGAGAGAGCCGGCCTCGGCGAGCCGCTCGACCTGGGCGATGACGAAGCCACCCGAGTTCTTCGCCGCCATGGCGGCGGCGAGGTTGTCGAGGGTGAGCGCCTCGCGCTCCATGGTAATGTTGCCGGCGGGGTCGGCCGTGGTGCCGCGGATCAGCGCGACGTTGACCGGGAAGGCCTTGTAGTGGAGCCAGGCCTCGCCGCCGAGCTCGACCACGCTGACGAGGTCTTCCTGCGTCACGGCGTTGAGCTTGCCGCCCTCCAGACGGGGGTCGACGAAGGTGCGTAACCCCACTTTGGTGATGTGGCCCGGCGTGTGGGCGGCGATCTCGCGGTAGAGGTGCGAGACCACGCCGAGCGGCAGGTTGTAGGCCTCGATCTCGCCCGCCACCGCCATGGCGCCGAGCTTCGGCACGAGCGCCCAGTGGCCGCCGACGACGCGGCGGACGAGGCCCGGGATCGCGAGCTTGTTGAGGCCGCGCTCCTTGCCGTCGCCGGGGGCGGCGGCGAACATCAGGCCGATCCCGTGCGGGCCGTTGCCGGATTCGAAGCGGCGGGCGAGCGCCAGGATCAGCTCGTCGGGCGTGCCGATCCCGACGAAGCCCGAGACCGCCACCATGTCGCCGTCCTGCAGGATGGCGGCGGCCTCGTCGGCGCTGACGATCTTGTTCTTCAGGCTGCCCATGCGGCACTCCCCCGAGCCTGCACGTTATCCCCGCTTGCCGAGCCAGTCGGCGATGCCGGAGCCCAGCAGCTTCTGTGCCTTGCCGCCGACGAAGACGCCGACATGGCCGCCGGGCAGACCCATCTCGGTGTAGTCGGTGGTGCCGATCTTATCCTTCAGCGCCTGCGAGGTGGCCGGCGGGATGATGTGGTCGTCCTGGGCGAAGACGTTCAGCACCGGGCAGGTGATGGCCTTCAGGTCCACCCGCCGGCCGCCGAGCTCGAAGGCGCTCTCGACCAGCTTGTTGTCCTGGTAGAGGTCCTTCAGCCACTGCTTGGCGGCCTCGCCGGGATGGTCCGGACGGTCGGCGATCCACTTCTCCATCCGGAGGAAGTTCAGGAACTTTTTCTTGTCGTCGAGGGCGTCGAGCAGGTCGAGGTTGTACTTCGTCATGGTGCGCATCGGCGTCATCATCGAGAACACCGAGCCCATGAAGGCGCCGGGCAGCGACCCCTGCGCCTCGATCAGCCGGTCGACATCCTCGGGCGTGAGCGAGCGGGTCCAGACGTTGATGAAGCCGTGGCCGGCCCGGTTCTCCCGCGTGTCGGCGTGGAAGTCGATCGGCGTGATCGTCAGCACCATCGCGTTGACGGTCTCGGGGTAGAGCGCCGCGTAGCAGGTGGTGAAGACGCCGCCCTCGCAGATGCCGAGCAGGCTCACTCGCTCGCGCCCGGCCGCCTCCTGGATGAAGGCGACGCACTCGGCGAGGTAGCCGTCCACGTAATCGTCGATGGTGACGTAGCGGTCGGCCCGGCCCGGATTGCCCCAGTCGACCACGTAGAGGTCGAGGCCGAGATTCAGGAGATTGCGGACGAGCGAGCGGTCCTCCTGCAGGTCGGCCATCGTGTAGCGGCCGATCAGGCCGTAGACGATGAGCACCGGCGGCAGGCCCGCGCTCTCGGCGAGCGGCCGGTAGCGGTAGAGGCTGACCTTGTCCTGGCTCCAGACCAGGTCCTTCGGCGTGGTGGCGATCTCGACATCGGCGTCGCTGACATCGGCGAACAGCCTGGCGCCCTCGCTGATGCGGCGGCCGAGGGTGCCGACCTCGGCCAGCAACGCGGCCGGGGTGAGATTCAGCGGGGCGGCGGGCCCCTTCGGCTTCTCCTGATCAGCCATGGGCGTCCTCCCCGACCCGTGAACCGCCGGCTCTCGCGGTCTTGCCGGCCTGCCGACGCTCGCGGCGGAGCGCCCGGACTTCCCGGCGCAGCTCGGTCAGGCTCTTGTGGACGTCGTCGAGCTCGGCCCGGGTCGGCTGGCCGTAGAACTCGGACAGGAAGGCCGCGACGTCCTGCTGGGCGAGCCGGAGGTCCGTGGAGGCCCGCAGGACCGCCCGCTGCGAGGCCAGGAACGCGTCGGAGCGCTGGACCTCCAGGAGGACCGCGTTGGCGGTCTCGATCCACCGGCTCATCATCTCGCGGGCGGAGGCGAAGCTCTCGCCGTTTTCGGCGCGGGCATTGGCCTCCTTCGCGAAGGTCCCGGCCGCCCGCGTCCAGGCCTGCAGCATCACGGCCTGATGCTCGCTCTGCGCCCGCCGCAGGCTCGCCCAGGCGGTGAACAGCGCCGCGTAGCGCCGCTCGGTCTGCCACAGGTCGGCGAGCTGCGGGCCCTCGGCCATGCGGGTCAGGGCGGCGTCGAACTCGGCCGAGCCGCCGAGCCAGGCCTGCGGATCGAAGATCCGGGCGAGCACCGCTCCGGCCGTCGGGTCCGGTGCGCCGGGGCCGCCCTGGAGCGAGCGCGTCAGCGTCTGCGAGAGGGCGCTGGCGGCGGTCCAGGCCTCGGTCAGCTTGGCCTGCGCCGCGGCGAGATCCGCGAGGTCGCCGCCCGGGAAGGCCGGCCAGCCGAACCCGGTCGCGGACTGCCCGGCGCCCGGGGTGAAGAAGCCCGCGCCGGCCCGCGTCCAGAACTCGCTCATCGCCCGGAACGCGTCGAACTGGTCCATGCTGGCGTCTCTCCTCACAGCCCCGAGGCTGAAACCGTCGCCCCCGTCCCCGCGAGCGGAGCGAAGCAATCCAGCAGCGCCATGCTCAACGACGGCGCGCCACCCTGGGTCGCTTCGCTGCGCTCGCGATGACGGTGTGGGCTGGACTGATCGGGCGACAGCCCCGGCATCACCGCCGTCGTCATGCTCACGCCGCCGGGCGCGCCTCTCCCAGCGCCTCGGCGTAGATCGCGAAGGCGTCGTCGTAGGTGACCTCGCGCGGGTTGTTCACGAGGAGCCGCGTCTGCTTCATCGCGTCGGTGGCCATGCGCTCTAGGTCCTGCCGGGCGACGCCGACCTCGGCGAGCGAGGCCGGAACCTTGCAGTCGCGGCAGATCGCGTCGAGACTCTCCACGAAGCGCTTGGCGGCCTCGGGCCGCGGCAGGTCCGCGGCCGCGGGGTCGAGGATCGGCGCGAGCTCAGCGTAGAGTCCTTCAGCGTGCGAGAGGTTGAAGCGCATCACCCCCATCAGCACCAGGGCGTTCGAGAGCCCGTGCGGCACGTGGAAGATCGCGCCGACCGGGTAGGCGAGGGCGTGCACCGCCGCCACCGGCGCGTTGGCGAAGGCCATGCCGGCCAGCATCGAGCCGAGCAGCATGCCGGAGCGCGCCTCGAGGTTCTTCCCGTCCGTGCAGGCAGTCCGGATGTTGGCCGAGAGCAGCGCCAGGGCCTGCTTGGCGAGCTGGTCGGAGATCGGGTTCTTCTTGTTCTTGCTGGTGAAGGCCTCGATGGCGTGGACCATGGCGTCGATGCCGGTCGCCGCGGTGACGTGCGACGGCAGGCCGAGCGTCAGCTCCGGGTCGAGCACCGCCCAGTCGGGCAGGAGCTTCGGCGCGACGACGCCCTTCTTCTCGGTGGTCGGCGTCGTGACGATCGAGATCGGCGTCACCTCCGAGCCGGTGCCGGCCGTGGTCGGCACCAGGATCAGCGGCAGGCGGTCGCCCTTGGCGAGGCCGACGCCGTAGATCGCGTCGAGCGGCTCGTCGGACTTGGCGAGGTAGGCCACGAGCTTGGCGGTATCGAGCGCCGAGCCGCCACCGATCGACAGGACGAGGTCGGTCCCGAGCTCGCGGGCGCGCTTGGCCGCCGCCTCGATCACCGTCGAGGGCGGGTCGGCGACCACGTCCTCGTAGACGTCGAGGGTGACGCCCGCGGCGGCCAGGGCCGCCTCGGCGGCCTGGGTGAGGCCGGCGCCGCGCACGCCCTTGTCGGTGACGAGGAGGACGCGCTTGGCCCCGAAGCTGCCGACGATCTCCGGCAGCTTCTTCGCGGCGCCGGCCTCGAACAGCACGTTCGGCGTGGTCTGGAAGGTGAACGGGTTCATCGCGCTGCCCTGTCTTGCGTGCCGACCATCTGCGAAACCGGCCTCACTCGGCCGGCTCGAAATCCTTCACCTTGGCGCGCAGCTCGTCGACCAGCACGCGGGTGTTCTCCGAGTAGTCGATCGGCACCGCCACGAGGTGCACCCCGCCCGCCGCGAAGGCCCGGTCCAGCGTCGGCACGAGGTCGTTGACCGACTCGACCCGGTGGCCGGTCGCCCCGTACGACTTGGCGTAGAGGACGAAGTCCGGGTTGCTGAAGGTCATGCCGTAATCGGCGAACTTGTCGACCGCCTGCTTCCAGCGGATCATCCCGTAGGCCGAGTCGTCGAGCACCAGCACCACGAGGTTGAGCTTCAGCCGGACGGCGGTCTCCATCTCCTGGCTGTTCATCATGAACCCGCCGTCGCCGCAGACGGCCATCACGCGCCGCTTCGGGTAGAGCATCGCCGCCATCATGGCCGAGGGCAGGCCCGCGCCCATCGTGGCCAGCGCGTTGTCGAGGAGCAGCGTGTTGGCGACGTAGGTGCGGTAGTTCCGGGCGAACCAGATCTTGTACATGCCGTTGTCGAGGCACACGATCCCGTCCTCCGGGATCACCCGGCGCACGTCGCGCACGAGGCGCTGCGGCGTCACCGGGAAGCGGTCCTCGCCGGCCCGATCGGCGATATGGCCGAGGATGTGCTCGCGCAGGTGCAGCAGCGCGCCCGCGTTCGGGAGCTTGCCGTCGAGCTTGTCGGCCAGGAGCTTCAGCGTCGGGCCGAGGTCGCCGACCACCTCGGCATCCGGATAGTACACCTGCTCGACGTTGGCCGGCATGTAGCCGATGTGGACGACCTTCTGGTCGGCCTGGCCCATGAAGAAGGGCGGCTTCTCGATCGTGTCGTGGCCGATGGCGATGATCAGGTCGGCCTTGTCGATCGCCTCGTGGACGTAGTCGCGCTCGGAGAGGGCCGCGGTGCCCATGTAGAGGTCGGTCCCGCCCGCCACCGTGCCCTTGCCCATCTGGGTGGTGAAGAACGGGATGCCGGTGCGCTGCACGAAGCCGCCGAGCTCGCCGGTGGCGCGGGGGCGGCTCGCGGCGGCGCCCAGCATGATCAGCGGGCGCTTGGCCTTCAGGATCATGTCCGCGGCGCGCGCGATCGCGGTCGGGTGCGCGACCGGGATGTCGATCGGGTGCGAGGGGACGAGGTCCGCCTCGGCCTCCTCGGAGGCGATGTCCTCGGGCAGCTCCAGCAGCACCGGGCCGGGGCGCTCCTCGGTGGCGACCCGGAAGGCGTCGCGCACGATGGTGGGGATCGAGGAGGCCGAGACGATCTGCCGGGCCATCTTGGTGATCGGCTTCATCGACGAGATCACGTCGACGATCTGGAACTTGGCCTGGCGCGAGGACAGGATGCCCTTCTGACCGGTGATGATGATCATCGGCATGGCGCCGAGATGGGCGTAGGCCGCGCCGGTGGAGAAGTTCAGGGCGCCCGGGCCGAGCGTCGAGAGGCAGACGCCGGGGCGGCCGGTGAGTCGGCCGTGGGTGGCGGCCATGAAGCTCGCCGCCTGCTCGTGGCGGGTCAGGACCAGCTCGATCTTGGAGTTGCGCAGAGATTCGACGACGTCGAGGTTCTCCTCCCCGGGAATTCCGAAGATGCGGTCGACGCCCTCGTTCTCGAGGGCCGCGACGAGGAGATCTGAACCTTTGGGCATGCGACGTCTCGCTGATGTAACGGTGTTCCCCGGCCGTCCGGGTCGATTCCGGCACTGTGATCGCGAGGCCGTGAACGACACGAGACGGAGGAACACCCCCCGAATACTCGGTTCGTTAGAGGGCCCCCCTGTAGGGTGGTCAAGGGCCGTCCGGGCCCGTGACGTCACAGAGCCGGCCGGATGCTAACGTGCGGTCCGCCGCCCCGGCTTCGGGTCGGTCGAGCGCACCGGCGGGGCCGACCCGGCTGCCGCGATGGGACAGCGATGGATCGCATCGAGAGCGACAAGACCGTGCCGCCGGGGGACCGGGAGGCGGATGCCCCGGCCGTGGACTCGGTGCTGGCACCGGTCGCCGATTTCCCGCGGATCGACCTCCGCGCGGGCGTCGAGGCCTGGGACAAGCGGCGCAAGGCCGGCAAGCGGCTGCGCGCCGAGGTGCCCCACGCGGGCCAGGCCGCGCTGGCTTCCGATCCCGACCGGCCCGACCCGGTCGCCCTGATCGAGGCCGCCCACGCGGGCCGCCAGCCGCACCTGATCCCGCTGCGGGTCGCCCGGATGGCGAGCTCGCCCTTCGCGTTCCTGCGCGGGGCCGCGCACGTCATGGCCTGGGACCTGTCGCGCGGGCCGCGCAGCGGCATCGACGTCGTGATGAACGGCGACGCGCACACCGACAATTTCGGCCTGTTCGGCACGCCGCAGCGCGACATCGTCCTCGACCTCAACGATTTCGACGAGGTCACGATCGGCCCGTGGGAGTGGGACCTCAAGCGCCTCGCGGCCGGGCTGGCGGTCGCCACCGACGACGCGGGCCTGCCGGCGGGCGAGCGGCGGGCGGCCGTCATGGAGGCGGTCTCCGGCTACCAGCACACGATGCGGCGCCTCGCGCCGCAGGGCTCCCTCGACGTCTGGTACCAGACGACCCGCGCCGACGGCCCGCACATCGCCGGGCTGCAGATGAACGCGGAGGCCCGGGCCGTGGTCCGCCGGGCGGTTGACAAGGCGCGGCGTCGCAACAACCGCAGCCTGCTCGCCCAGGTGGCCGAGCGGCGCACCGACGGCACCTGGCAATTGCAGACCGACGCGCCGATCCTGACGCCCGTGGACGCGGCGACCCGCGAGGGCGTCGTCACCGGCCTGGAGCGCTACGCCGAGACCCTGCCGCGGGAGCGGCGCTTCATGCTCGATCGCTACCACGTGGTCGACGTCGCCCACCGCGTCGTCGGCGTCGGCAGCGTCGGGACCCGGGCCTACCTCGCCCTGCTGTTCGGCAATTCCGACGCCGACGCGCTCTTCCTGCAGGTCAAGGAGGCGGTCCGACCGGCGCACGCGCCGTACCTGCCGGGCGTGCCGGCGCCGTTCTCCGGGCACGAGGGCGAGCGGGTGATCTACGGCCAGCGCCTGCTCCAGGCGGTGGGCGACCCGCTGCTCGGCTGGACCAGCATCGCGGGCCGCCCGTTCTACGTGCGCCAGATGAAGAACCTGAAGGGCGCGATCCCGCTGGCGCGGATGTCCGGCGCGCCGCTCCTGACCTTCTCGTACGCCTACGGGACGCTGCTGGCGCGCGCCCACGCGCGGACCGGGGACGCGGCGGCGATCGCCGGCTATTGCGGCAGCGGCAAGCACCACGACCTGAGCGGGGCGATCGCCGACTGGGCCGCGGCCTACGCGGAGCGCAATGCGGCCGACTTCGCCCTGTTCCGCGCGGCGATCGCGAGCGGCCGCCTGGAGGCCGCAGCGGATCCGTGCCTGTGACGGTGCGGTCTGCTCGCGGCCGGTCGATGCCGTCCGCACGTCCGTCCTCGCGAGCGGAGCGAAGCGATCCAGATCGCGCGACGCCGGCCAGCCTCGCGCTGTCCTGGGTCACTTCGCTCCGCTCGTGAAGACGGCACGGAATGCGTCGACCGTCGCGTTCAAGCGGAAAGCGTATCAGATGATGCCCGGCGCCGGCGGCTCGTGGGCCAGCCGGACCAGGAGGTCCCGCAGCCAGCGGTGGGCCGGGTCGTGGTCGTAGGAGGCGTGCCACAGCATCGACACGGGCACGTCGTCGAGGGGCACCGGCACGGGGCTGACGCTCAGCGCCAGGGCGCTGGCGAAGGAGGTCGCGAGCCGGGCGTGCATCGTGGCGATCACCGGCGCCGCGCGGACCATGAACGGGACCACGAGGAAGCGCGGGGTCGTCACCGCCAGGGTGCGCGAGCGCCCGATCAGCGCGAGGGCGTCGTCGACGACCCCGTGGGCGGTCTCGCGCAGGGACGTCAGCACGTGGGGGAAGCGCAGGTAATCGTCAAGCCCGATCGGCGGCTCCAGGCCGATCAGGGCGGCGTTGAACAGCACCACGTAGCTGTCCCGGTAGAGAAGGCGCTGCTTGTGGTGGAGCTGCCCCTCCGAGAACAGGCCGATGGCGAGGTCGACCCGGTCGGCGTCGAGCTCGTCGAGGATCCGGGTCCGGTCGACCGAGCGCAGCAGCAGCCGGATGCCGGGCGCCTCCCGCCGGAGCTGCGCGATCAGCCGCGGCCCGAGCAGCGCCTCGACGCTGTCCGGCAGGCTCACCGTGAAGACGCGTTCGACGGTGGCCGGGTCGAACCGCTCCTCCCGGTGCACCAGCGCCTGCACCTGCCGGAGGGTGGCGCGCAGCGGCTCGGCGATCTTCAGGGCGCGGGGCGTCGGTCGCATCCCGTCCGGCGCCCGGGTCAGGAGCTCGTCGTCGAACAGGCGGCGCAGGCGGGCGAGGCTCGAGCTCATCGCCGACTGGCCGATCCCGACCCGCGCGGCGGCCCGCGTGACGCTGCGCTCGTCGAGCAGCGCGTCGAGGGCGACCAGCAGGTTCAGGTCGATCCGGCTGAGATCGATATGGTCGATGGCCACGGGCGTCGCGTTCGGTGGAGGGTCGGAGTGCCGACATAGCAGATGCGACGGCTTGCCCGTCATCCCGAAGTCGCGCCGCGGCGTCCCGGAGTGACGGCAGGGCTCGGCCCATGTGACGGTGCCCGCGGCCGATGGTTTCTCGGCACCGACGTCCTTGCGAGCGGAGCGAAGCGAGCCAGCAGCGCGACGCCTGCCGATGTTGCGCCGCCCTGGCTCGCTTCGCTGCGCTCGCGATGACGGAGAAGCGTCGTCGAGAGCGGCGCGCAGCTCAGTTTGCCTTGACAATGTTCCTATTTTGTGCTTCCTGACCGCACCTGTCCGCGGCGGCCCGGGAGCGATCCCGGGGCGTCCTTCGGGGGCCCGCCCGGTGGCTGACCGTGCGGGTCCGGGGACGGGGCGGCGCCCGCGTCGGTGGCTCTCAGCCGCCATCGCCCCGGGCGACGGACCGGTGCGGGGCGTGCCTCGGACGCGGGCGTGAGACCGGGCGGCACTGTGCCCGGCGGGGTGAGGAAATGCCCCCGCGCCGACCCGCCTCTGGGCCGACCCTGAGCGACCTGCGGACCCGCCCACTACGAGGCGGGGGACGGCTGGAAGGCCACGGCGCCGATGCGGGTTCCGGGGGTTGCGGGCACGGCGTGCGCGCACCTCGCCCGAGACCGCTCACGGGGAGTCGCAGGACCGGGACGTCGGAGACGCCGCGACGAGACAGACGGCACCGGCCGGGGACCATGCCTGGTCGATGCCGCGGGGCGCCGCGGGGATCGGATCCCGCGCGTATTTGGCCGACACCTGGGTTCCCGCGGCGTCCCGCGTCCCTCGTGCTCGCCTCCCGGGCCATGCCCCCGGCGCCAGTCGGCGCGCGGGGACGATCACGCGCGTCCGGTGCCGGCACCTCGGGACGAGCAGGGGAGAGCGATGGTTCGCGCCCCGCCGGTCCTCAGGCCGGCAGCGGCTCGCGCGGCTCGGTGTGGTCGAAGAGCCGGGGCGGCGCGATCGCGTCCCGGGCGCCCATCCGGGCGACGAGATGGTCGGCGACCCGCAGGGCGTTGGCGATGATGGTCAACGTCGGGTTCACGGCGCCGATCGACGGGAAGAAGCTGGCGTCGGTCACGTAGAGGTTGTCCAGCTCGTGCGCCTTGCAGTTCGGGTCGAGCACCGACGTCCTCGGATCCGCGCCGAACCGCAGGGTCCCCGCCTGGTGGGCCGTCCCGCCGATCGGGACGTTCTTGCCCAGGTAGAGCGAGCGGTCGAACAGGTGCGGGTGGATGTCGGTGAAGCTGCAGATCTCGCGCAGCTTCTGCCGGAGCCGCTTGTGCGCCTCGACGTTCGTCTCGGTGAGGTCGAGATGGACCTTGCCGCCCTTGTAGAAGATCCGGTTCTGCGGCAGCGGCACGTCCTCGGAGGTCAGCCAGAAGTCGACGGAGTGCTTGGCGATCCAGTCGAACGGCTTGTCGGGGAACCATTGCAGGAAGCCCGGCAGGCCCTCGCCGTGGATCTGGGCGCCGTCCGACTTGCCGACCATCTGGATGTGGCCGAGGGGGAAGTCCCAGCCGTCCTTCGGGTCCGGATCGCCGAAGTAGAAGTCGTTGAGGCCGAGCGTCTTCTGGAACCGGGTCGGGTTCGGGACCTTCGAGATCGCCAGCACCGTCGAGTTGTTGTGGCGCATGTAGTTGCGCCCGACCTGATCCGACCCGTTGGCGAGGCCGTTCGGGTGGCGGTCGCTGGCCGAGCGCAGCAGCAGCAGCGCCGACGAGAGGGCGCCGCAGGCCACCACCACGAGGTCGGCCGAGGCCTCGAACGGCGCGCCGTCCCGGTTCCCGACGACGCCCGTGACGGTGCGGCCGGAGGCGTCGGTGACGAGGCGCTCGATGTAGGTGCGGGTGAGCAGCGTCAGGTTCGGGCAGTCGCGCAGGGCGGGGTCGACCACCATGGTCTGCGCGTCCGACTTGCCGTTGGTGGGGCAGGGGAAGCCGTCGAACGACTCGCACTTGATGCAGGGCGAGGTCGGCACCGCGCGGCCGTCCTTCTCCACCAGCCGCACGCCCACCGGCAGGTGGAACGGGTGGTGGCCGGCCCGCTTCAGGTTGTCGAACAGCTCCTGGATCCGCGGCTCGTGCGCCACCGGCGGATGGGCGTAGGGCTTGGTCGACCAGGGCTCGGTCGGGTCCTCGCCGCGCAGGCCGTGGACGTGGAACAGCTCCTCGGCCGCCTGGTAGTACGGCTCGAAGACGTCGTACCCGACCGGCCAGGCCGGCGCGACGCCGTCCTGGTGGCGGATCTCGGCGAAGTCCTTCTCGCGGAGGCGGAAGAGGATCGAGCCGTAGAATTTCGAGTTCCCGCCGACGTAGTAGTGCAGGCCGGGGTGGAAGCTCTTGCCGTCGGACGAGTACCACGTCTCCTTGGCCTGGTAGTAGCCGTCGACGATCACCGCCTGACTGTCCCAGTTCCGCGGCTCGCGCAGCAGGTAGTCGCCGCGCTCGATCAGCAGGATGCGCTTGCCGGTCTGGGCGAGGCGCCACGCCATCGTGCCGCCGCCGGGACCGGACCCGACAATGATGACGTCGTAGTGCTCACCGGGCATGTACCGTCTCCGTCCGGACCTGCGTCCTGGCAGGCAACTCGCGAGCCGCTTCTCGGATCACCGCACGGTACCGTTGATCCCGCGCCGCGTCGCGGACTCCGCCGCGGATTCCGCCGCGGACTCCGCGAAGTCCGCAACCGGCGGTTAAGGGCCTTTCCCAACGCCGCCTTCAGCTTCGGCTGCGATCCTGCGGCGGACCGGCCCGATGCCGGGGAGGCCGGAATGATCGACACGCTGGCGCCTGTCCTGGCGCTCCTGACCGCGGCCGCACTGGCCTTCGGCCTTTGGCGCCGGCTCGGAACGCGCCGCGCCGAGCGCGAGGCCGAGCGGCTGCAGGACCGCCTCTGGCGGATCAGCGAGAGCGAGGACCGCTACCGGGCCCTGGTGGCCGCCACCACCGAGATCATCGTCCAGCGGGATGCCCGCGGGCGCATCACCTACGCCAACGAGGATTTCGCCCGCCTGCTCGGCCGCGAGCCGATCGCGCTGATCGGCTCCCAGGACGATCTCGAGATCCTCGACCGGAACGCCGTGGAGATCGGGCCGGACGGGGTCCGCCGCCTGGAGGCGCAGGTCCGGACGGCGGACGGGCGGGCGCGCTGGTTCGCCTTCGTGGAGATGCCGGTGGCGCACGGCGACGCGACGCACTGGCTGCGGGCGGGCCGGGACGTGACCGCGCGGGTCGAGGCGATCCGCAGCCGCGACGCGGCCCTGGAGCGCGCCGAGGCGGCGAGCGTCGCCAAATCCCGCTTCCTGGCGACCGTGAGCCACGAGATGCGGACGCCGCTCAACGGCATCCTGGGCATGGCCGACCTCGTGCTCGGGACCGCGTTGAACCCCGAGCAGCGCACCTACGTGGAGGCGGTGCGCACCAGCGGTCAGGCGCTGCTCGGCCTGATCGACGGGGTCCTCGACTTCTCGCGGATCGAGGCCGGGCGCCTGGACCTCGCGGCCGAGCCCTTCGACCTGCCGGCCCTCTCCGAGGGGGTCGTCGAGCTGCTGGCGCCCCGCGCCCAGGACAAGGGCATCGAGATCGCCCTCGACGTGGCCGAGGACTTCCCGGCCGCGATCCTGGGCGACGCCGACCGGGTGCGGCAGATCCTGATCAACCTCGCCGGCAACGCCATCAAGTTCACCGAGCGCGGCGGCGTCGGCGTCAGCCTGAGCTTCGCGCGGGCCGGGACCGGCGGCGAGGTCGTGCTCGCCGTGGCGGATACCGGCCCGGGGATCCCGGAGGAGCGGCTGCCGATCCTGTTCGAGGAGTTCGAGCAGGGCGACGGCAGCGCGAGCCGCAGCCACGAGGGCACGGGGCTGGGCCTCGCCATCACGCGGCGGCTCGTGACCCGCATGGGCGGGCGGATCGAGGCGGATTCGCGCCTCGGCCGGGGCTCGACCTTCCGGGTCCTACTGCCGCTCGCCGAGGTCGCGGCGGCCGAGGATGGCGGGCGCGCGCCGCTGCCGACGCTCGCCCCGCGGCGCTGCCTGATCGTCGCCGACTCGCCGTTCCAGGCCCCGTACCTCGCCCGCAGCCTGTCCCGGGCCGGGGCCGCCACCGTGATCGTCGACAGCCTGGAATCGGGCCTCGACGCCCTGTCGGGCGCGGCCTTCGACGCGGTGCTGGCCGACCGGGCACTGGGCGACGCGGCGGTGCGCCAGATCGCCGACGCGGCCCGCGCCTGCGGGGTCCGCACCAGCCTCGTGCTCCTCTCGCCGTTCGACCGGCGCGGCTTCGGGTCCCCCGGCGCGGCGGGCTTCGACGGCTACCTGATCAAGCCGGTCCGGCCGCGCTCCCTGTTCGAGCGCCTGCTCGCGTCGACGGGCCCGATCGAGGCCGCGGCCGCGCCGGCGGCGGAGCCGGCGCGCGTCGGCTCCAGCCTGCGGATCCTGCTGGCCGAGGACAACCCGATCAACGCCCTGCTGGCGACCCGGGCCCTGGAGCGCCTCGGCGCCACGGTGATCCACGCCGTCGACGGCCTCGAGGCCCTCGCGCGGCTGGAGACGGACGGCCCCTTCGACCTCGCGCTGATCGACGTGCGGATGCCCCGCCTCGACGGGCACGAGACCGCCCGGCGGATCCGCACCGCCGAAGCGTGCGGCGCGGACCGCCTCCACCTCGTCGCGCTGACCGCGAATGCCGGCCGGGAGGACGAGGTCGCCGCCCGGGCGGCCGGCTTCGACGGGTTCCTGGCCAAGCCGCTGAATCTGAAGCTGCTCCCGCCGCTGCTGGAGCGCCGATCCGCGCGGGCCGCCTGAGCGCGCGTTGACAGGCGGGCGGGTCCCGCGCCAACAGGAGGCCCATGTCGACCGTCAGCCCTCCGTCGCCCGCACCGCGCTCGTCGAGCGGCGCGCTTGCCGCCTGGGGCATCGCGGTCCTCGTGATCGCCACCGTGCTCATCGGCGCCCTGGCGCCGGCGCGGCACGCGTCGCCGGCGGTGTCGGCGGCCGACGATCCGGCCTGCCTCGAGTGGACCGACGGCTGCAAGGTCTGCCGCCGCTTGGCGGAGGGACCGGCCTGCTCGCTGCCCGGGATCGCCTGCCAGCCCGGCGCGCCGCAGTGCCTGCACCGCCGGGACGGGTGATCTGCCGGACCGGTCCGTGACCGCCGCGGCGCCGGTGTTGCGCTTCGCGCCGAGCCCGAACGGGCGGCTGCACCTCGGCCACGCCTACTCGGCGCTGCTCAACGCGGACCTCGCCGCCCGGATGGGGGGCGTCTGCCGCCTGCGGATCGAGGACATCGATCCCGCGCGCTCGAAGCCGGACTTCGTCGACGGGATCGTCACCGACCTCGCCTGGCTCGGGCTGACCTATCCCGAACCGGTGCGGCACCAGTCCCGGCACATGGCGGCCTACCGCGTCGCCCTCGACGGGCTGATCGCGTGCGGGCTCGCTTATCCGTGCTTCTGCTCACGCGGCCAGATCCGGGCGCGCGTCGCCTCCGGCGGCGACGGCCCCCGCGATCCGGACGGCGTGCCGCTCTATCCCGGCACCTGCCGCCAGCTGGACCCGGCGGCGGCCGCGGACCGGATCGCCCGCGGCGACCCGCATACCTGGCGGCTCGACATGGCGGCCGCCCTGCGCCGCGCCGGCCCGACCCACGGCTACGTCGCCTTCGACGCGGCCGGCGCGCACCGGGTCGCGGCGGATCCGGCACGCTGGGGGGACGCGGTGATCGCCCGGCGCGACGTGCCGACGAGCTACCACCTCGCCGTGGTCCACGACGACGCGGCGGAGGGGATCACCCACGTGGTGCGGGGCCGCGACCTTGAGGCGGCCACCGACCTGCACGTGCTCCTGCAGGCCCTGCTCGGCCTGCCGGTCCCGCGCTACCGCCACCACGCGCTGCTGCTCGATACCGGAGGCGAGAAGCTGGCCAAGTCGCGCGGCTCGCGATCCCTCGCCGACCTTCGGCAGGCCGGCGCGACGCCCGAGGCTGTCCGCGCCCGGCTCGGCTTCGCCTGAACGGCAGCGCGCTCCCTCAGCGGACCGCCGCGTCGCGCTGGGCGAGGGCCGTGGCGCTCTTCGACTTCTGCATGGTGGCGTCGATCTGCTCGCGCTGGCGCTTGAAGTCGGCGAGCAGGCGCCCGTCGAGTTCCCGGCCGCGGGGGACGCGGATCTTCATCGGGTCGACGAAGTGGCCGTTGATGATCACCTCGTAGTGGAGGTGCGCGCCGGTCGACAGGCCGGTCGAGCCGACATAGCCGACGATCTGGCCCTGCCGGACCTTGACGCCCTCGCGGATGCCGCGGCCGAACCGCGACATGTGGTTGTAGGTCGTCACGTAGCCGTTGACGTGCTGCAGCTCGACCCGGTTGCCGTAGCCCGAGGTCATCTCCGCGCGGATCACCACGCCGTTGCCGGCCGCCATGATCGGCGTGCCGATCGGGTTCGACCAGTCGACGCCCGTATGCAGCTTGGCGTAGCCCAGCACCGGGTGGCGGCGGTAACCGAAGCCGGAGCGCATGATCCCGTCGGCGATGGGCTTGCGCAGCAGGAACTTCTTCAGCGACCGGCCCTGCTCGTCGAGGTAGTCGATCGTGCCGTCGTCCGGCGACTGGAAGCGGTAGACCTTGCGGGTCTCTCCGCCGAGTGTCAGCGCCGCGTAGAGCAGGTCCGGACGATCGGCGCTGGCCTCGTCGTCGGTGCTGTAGAAGACGTCGAGCCCGTCACCGCTGCCGATGCGGCGCTGGAAGTCGAGGTCGTAGCTGAAGACGCGGACGATGTCCTCGACCGTGGCCCGCGGCAGGTCGTGGCGCGCGGCCGTCTCGTAGAGGCTCTGGTACAGGCGCGGCCCGGAGCCGGAATCCTCGTCCTCGTCCTCGCCGGCCTCCGCCTGAGGCTGTCCCTTGGGGGAGGGGGCCTCCTCGGCGGGGGGCGCCACCGACACGAAGGCGCTGCGGTCGTTCAGGGCCGCGATGCCCTCGATGCCGTTCTCGCCGTACAGCACCACGCGTGTGACCTGGCGGGGATCGCCGGGACGGGGCCCGGGGGCGACCTGGACGCGCATCGGTTGCCCCTCGTTGAGGGCAGCGGTGCGGGTCTTGCCCCCGAGCGCGGCGACGATGCCGCGAACGGCATCGTCGCTCGCGAGGCCGGTGGCCTTGAGCGTGGTCTCCAGTGTCTCGCCGCGCTTCAGCGCGAGATCGCGCTCCTCCACGAGCGGCGCCTCGTTGGCCTTCAGCTCGACCTTGGCGACCTTCGTGACGTTCTCCGGGACGACCAACACCTCGATGGACTTGAAGGGGTTCGCGTCCTTCGGCGCCGCGCCGTCGCCGTCGCCGGCCGCGCCCTGCTGGAGCGTCCGCGACAGCATGATCTGCGGGGCGATCGGGATGGCGGCGCGGCGCCCTGCCTCGGCGGCGATGCGGCGCTCCTCCTCGACCTGCGCGGTGACGTCGTCGTCGCTGAGGGCGGGCGCGTTGGCGTCGACGGCAGCGTCGGCGAGTTCGCGCTTGACCACGGTGACCTCGGCGCTGGGGGCGTCGGCGGACGCATCGGGCGCGCGCTCCAGCGGCTCGTCGGAGACGAATTTCATGGGGTCGAAGCGGGGCGGCTCGGCGGCGTAGACGCCCGTCGTCATCGACAGGGGCGTCGTCAGCCGCACGAAGGCCTTGGCCTTGATGATCTCGCGGTCGCCGAGGCGGACCGTGACCGGCGCCTTGAAGCTCTGCTTGGCCGAGGCGATCATGAGGTTGCGCACCAGCCGGTCGCCCTTGCGGGCGATGTTGGCGCCGCTCTCGCTCGGCTGGGGGCGGGGCATGATCGCCGCCTTCTCGGGAATGGCCGCGAAGGAGACGTCGCCCTGGAGGGACACGTGGAGCGCCGCAGCGATCAGACCGGCGCCGGTCAGGCCGGTGAGGCTGCTGGCGCAGAGCCAGCGGAGGTTGACGGCGCGTCGGTCGATCTGCGTCGCGGTCGCGCCGAGATGGTCGAGAGGCTCGTGCACCCCGCGTGCCGGGGGGAGGGCGGCCACGTCGCCGATCTTGAGTCGCTCGCGCTTCACTCGAAGGCCCTGAGAAGACGATGGCGAACGGGCGTTCCCGCGGGATCCGCGGCGCTGAGGCCGGGCTCGACCATACCGGAGGCGCCATCCGCGCCCGGCAATCTCATCTCACGACCCAGCGTGTCGAGATTGAGGCGTGCTGCTCCCGAGCGCCAGCCCCGGCGCGGGAAAGACCGCGATCATCCACCGCCAGGCTTACGGGTGGTTCGCCGCGCCGGCCGGCAAAAAGGGTGTTGACGGCCGGGAACCGTGGATCTATACCCCGGCTCATCGGCGCCGGCCGCGGAAGTGGACCGGGCGCTGAGCCATCTTCTGACAAGCGGGCGGGCTGGCCGGCGGGATTGCCGGGCGGTCTTCTGTTTGCCTCTGATGAGCCTC
>NZ_KB911289.1:0-107080 GCF_000383455.1 Methylobacterium sp. 285MFTsu5.1
AGCCCGGCGAGCGGGCCGGTGATCTGCACGAGGCCGGTGTTGGTGAGCGTGCCGTTGAACTGCCCGGACAGGCGGGCGACGCCGGTGTTGGTCAGGTCGGCGGTGAGGGTGCCGTCGCTGGCGACGAGGCCGGCGTTGCTGAGGCCGCCGGAGGCGGTGAGGCTGGCGCTCTGGGCGACGGCGACGAGGCCGGCATTGGCGAGGGGGCCGGCAAGGCTGTAGCTGCCGCCCGTGGTGACGGCGAGCGTCGCGCCGGCGGCGTTGGCGAAGGGGCCGGTGCCGGCCAGGGATCCGGCGACGGCGAGCAGGCCGGCATTGTTGGCGATGGGCCCGTCGATGCGGCCGGCGCTGGCGAGCACGGTGCCGGCATTGGTCAGGCCGCCGCTGATCGTGCCGCTGGTGGCGAGGAGGCCGGTGTTGGCGACGCCGCCGCCGATGGTGCCGGCGTTGCTCAGGCTGCCGCTGCTGATGACGCCGCCGGCGATCGCGCCGGTGTTGAGGGCGGTGCCGGTGTTGGTCAGACCGCCCGCGAGGGTGCCGGTGTTGACCAGGCTGCCGCTGTTGGTCGTGCCGCCGGCGATGGTACCGGCGTTGACGGCCATACCGGCATTGGCGATCGCGCCATTAATGGTACCGCTGTTGGCGAGCACGCCGAAGTTGCCGACGCTGCCGGCGACGAGGCCGGCATTGAGAAAGCTCGCACCTGCACCGACGAGGACCGGTGCGGAGAGGCTGCCGGTGGCAGTCAGGGCGAGAGTGCCGGCGCTGATGACAGCGCCGCCGGTAAATGTGTTGGCGGCCGACAGCACGGCGGTCCCGGAGCCGGACTTGATCAGCACGCCCGGCTGGCTGCCGTCGGCAATCGGCCCCGCGAAGGTGGCGGTGCCGACGTCGATCTGCAGGGTGCCGGGGCCGGCGAGCGTGATCGGGCGGGCGGTGGCGAAGCCGTCGGCGAGGACCTCGAGGGTGCCACCGCCGAGGGTCAGGCCGGTGCCGGCGGCGCCGAGATTAGCGTCGCGGGAAACGGCCAGGGTGCCGCCGAGGATGGTGGTGCCGCCGGCATAGGTGTTGGTGCCAGCAAGTTCGAGGGTGCCGAGCCCAACCTTAATCAGGCCGCCAGGCCCGGAGACGTCGCCGCCGAGGCTCGCAACATCGAGCGGGTTCAGCGCCGTCGTACTCATCAGGAAGACGGGAAGGCCGGTCGTGAATTGCGAGGCCAAGCTCAAGCTTCCCTGCAGTGCGATCATCGGCTGGGCAATGAGATCTGCACTTTCGGGGGCAATGCGCTGGTAACCCGCGAACCCGCTATCGGCGTCATAGATGAGATTGAAGCCGCGGAGGATCGTGATCGTCGTGTTGATGTAGGTTGCGCCGGTATCAGGCACCGGCGTGCTCTCCGCATAGACCTCGCCCACCGGCGCAAGCGGATTGCGCGTGTCACCAACTCTGAAGCTGTAAAGCGCTACAGGCGGGCTCGTACGACCCGGCATGTAAACTGTTACGAGAGTTCCCTTGGGGATCCTCGCATGGGGTGTGAGGCTGCTGCCATCCGGGAGGATGATGTAGGAGTCGTAGAGGCCCGTATCAGGCAGAACAGTTCCGGAGCCGATGGCGCCCCCAGCCTGCAGGTCGCCCGGCGTCATCTGCCATTCGATGGCGTTCCCCGATTTCGGGCCGGCAGTTAACCTAAGGAACGTCGTCCCTTGTGTATTTGCGGCTGTAAGTCCAAGTTGTATTCCGTCCTTAGTTATAATGTAGCCACGCACAAGCTTGGATGCGTCGCCAGTGGCGATATAGTTGATATTGAGCAACGGATTTGCATCGGGTGTCCCATTCGGGAAACCCTTTGCCTCACGGCCGAAGCCGACACCAAACATCTGTGTCTTAATTTCGCCGGTTACGGCAACGCCGCCCACTGTTTCCGCCGTCACCTGCAGTATGGGTACGCGCGCGGCAGCGACAGGTTTTTTCGTTGCCGGGTCGTAAAGCTGCACGGTGGTCTCGTAGAGCTGACCTGTTAAGACACGCTGGCTGCTAGAATATGTGATCTGTCCCGGTCCGATCGGCGCTTGGCCAGGAGCAGGTTGCCAAACTTTAGAGTCTTTTCCGATGGCTATACCCGTCGAACCAGTATCGAGCATGAAATTGCTTGGGCTCATGCCGTCGATACCGACACTCAGCGTTGCTCCGGGGCTATTGTTGCCAAATTCGTCCTTTGCCTTCCAGATAATTGGAGACGCAAATGGGATAGCAATACTGGTAGATTTGTCCGAATATAAGCCCCACGGCAGTCCCTCAGCGCTCCCGGCCGTGGCGGGCATCGAGAACGCCATACCCGCGAGCAGCGCAGCACGATAACGATAGGCGTCTGTCAAAATCATCCAATAAGACTTCTAAATATACGATCGGGAAGATTCAGAAAAGAAACGGAAACATTAACAATCGGTAAACCGTCTCTTAGGGAGTCATCCTCGTTTGTCGATCCGGAAGCTTTGCGCGTCCCAAAACGGCATTTCTCGACCGGTATAAGTGCTCGGCGTCGTTGACGATGCTGCTGCTCGCCTGCCACGCCGCCTGGGCGCCGTGCACGCCTAGCCCGATCGCCTTCGCGAGCGCCGAGTGCTTTGCAGCATAGCCGGCGACGACCATGGGATAGTCGTGGGGCAGGCTGAAGCGTGCGCGGTAGCTGTCCGGTGTCAGACCGTAGGCCGTGAGGTGCCGCTTCAGCGTCCTGTATTCGCAGCCGTTGATGAAGCTGATCAGCCTGTCCGGGTGGACGGACTTGCGGATCTGGGCGGGCGTCGGGGCGGGGCGGTCGGGCTCCGGCTCGGCGACGATCGGCGGGCCCACATCGCCCAGCGCGAGCAGGCCGTCGCGGACGGTGCGCATCAGGCCGGGCAGATCGGCCGCGGCCACCGCTTGGCGGCTGACGAAGGCCGCCACGATGCCGGTGGTGGGCTGAGGAGGTCGTCGGGGGAATCGGACATGGGGCTCTCCTGATCAGAGGGTCGATCGCGAGGACCGGGCGGATGAGGAGCGGCCACGATCAGGCCGCGGAGGTTGCCGTGGGCGGCAGCGGGCTCCCAAAGCGCCAGCCGTCCTGGCCGCCGATGTGGATGGGGGTTCATCATCGGCCTGCCGAGGCGCCGGTAGTGTGCGGCCCACGCTTCCCATCCGGGCGAGTCGTCGCGGACGAAGACGCGGCTGTGCGGCGCCCTGGGCTGGGCAGCGGGGCGAAGTCGGTCTGGCGCAACCACGCCTGCGACGCGAAGGCGTAGCCCGGCTTGCGCTGAGCGTGTGCCGCGTAGGCCCGTGCCGCGGCGATCGCCGCGAGTTGCTCGGATTCGGACAGCGCCTCGAAGACGGCGCGGGCATCCCGGGCCCGGCTCCCGACGAGGCCATCCGGCCAGACCGTGACGAGATGCTCGAATCGTACGGCGACCGGATCGAGCTGGCCGCCGGCGGCTGGTCTTCCGCCGGTCCGTGACCCTGCAACTCCGAAGCTACCACCGTCGCTGCCAAGTATTTTGAATACGGGCTCCTTGCCGCTGCTGTGAGAGAGATGCTCTTCAGCGCGGAGGCCGAATGAGGCGCCGCAGCTGACGTGTTCTGAAGCACCTAAGCTCTCCGAGGTCGGAGATATGTACTCCCGCAGCGAACCGGCAAAATCAACCGGATCGCCCCAGATCAAGTTAGATCTGTTCAATGCGCCATCTGTTAACGAAAGCAGCAATCCATGAAGTCCATTGTTGTTGCCGCAGCCATTTCGATCGCCTCGATCGGCGCGGCGAATGCGGGACCTATCATCGCCCTGGATAAGGCATTCACAACCTCCGATCAGCCCCTCGTGTCCAACGTCGCTTGGCTCAGCCGCTACGGCAAACTCTGCTATCACGGCACGAGGTGGATCCCCGCTTGCCATGCCACCAATCGGCCGGTTGGCTACATGAGAGGTCACTGGAACGCGACCCGTACTCGCTTCATTCCGGGGCGTTACTATTGAGGCGCCGGAAACCAAGTGATCCAACCTGCGCCTCATGTGAGGCGCGGTCCGGCCATGTGGCAATTGCAGCAAGCGTAGCTCGTGCTTCGAGATCGCAAATGCTGCGCGATCAACACACCTCAAAATTACGGCCGTAAATCTGTGGCTTGTTGCAGTATTACAGTCAGATCAGGTAGCAGTATGAGCAAGGCCGCTCTTCGCACCCTTGCCGGTGCATTTGCTGGCGCAGTGGCCAGCGTGACTTTGGTGCCCATGGCCCTTGCAGCGCCAAGTGCGCCCGCCGCTGAGACATGTGACTCGGACGACCCAACCATATGTCTGAGCCGCCATGGCGAAGCGGCTGTGAATATGTTGTCTAATGCTTACGCCGACGCATCCAAAAAGGTCGCTCCGATGTGCTTCGAGGTGATCGGCCCGGCCATCGGCGATTGCTTGGAGCGTGCTCAACGAGTCGCGGACAAGGAGCTCAATGAGACCTACGCCCGTGCGATGAAGTCGATAGGCAGCGACGATGACGCAGCCCGCAAATGGCGCGAAAAACTCAAGCTCGCACAACAGGCTTGGCTTCGATTTCGGGATGCCGACTGCGGCAATGTCATATCATTCGAGTGGATGGACGGTACAGGCGCCGGTCCAGCGGGATCAGCCTGTCTGGTCGCGCATACCATAGAGCGAGCGGCAGAACTTAAGCGGCGCTACGACCGCGAATAGATTTGTGACGCGGACTTTGGGCCCCTCCTGGCCTTAACGCCCCCGTTTCTGGCCCTCGATGGATTTAGTTTGAGATTGATATACACCGCGCCGGACGAATAGGCGCATACGCTAAGGCAGCATCCGCGGAATATAAAGGTGTCGACGATGAAGGCCCTCGCTCTCTCTATTATTTTATCTGCCGGCTTTCTTAGCGCGGCATACGCTGCGCCGAATGATGCGACGCCATCAGCCTCGAAAGAACCGCCGCCCTTGGCCTGCATGGATGACAATACAATAGACTCCTGCCTGAACCGTCATGGTGAGGATGCAGCGAAGGCGCTGTCGAAGGCCTACGGAGATGTTGCGGGCAAACTTGACGCTGCCTGTTCTGAGGTGATCAGCCCAGGGATGACCGCCTGCCTGGGTCGAGCCCAGGAAATCGCAGATAAGAAATTGAACGCGATTTACGCACGCGCCATGAAATCGATCAGCAGCGAGGATAACGGTAAGAAGTGGCAGGAGGAGCTCAGACTTGCTCAACAGTCTTGGATGCGATTCCGCAATGCCGACTGCGGCGATCTCATCACCGATGAGTGGCATGGCGGTACAGGGACTTATCCAGCTATCGCCACCTGCTTACTCGGGCATACGGAAGCGCGAACCGCGGAGCTTAAGCGGCGCTATGACCGCTGGTAAACGCTAGCGTTCTTCTCCCGGTGATACCTCTAGAAGGGCCGCGAGACTGTCGTTGTCGCTACGAATGTGTTTAGATGAATGTGCCGAAACGGATCTGACGCTATAGACCGTTTGAGGCCCCCGATAGCAGGCCGAGAATTTGCGCGGATGCAGTTCCATCTCAACGGCTACAAGTCCGGGGATCCAGCGATCGCCGAACCACCAGCGGTAGGAGGAAATTCACACTTAAAGGGCGCATCGCCGGATCTGGTCGATGTCCTAATAATCGGTTGCGGACCGACCGGCCTCACACTCGCCGCGCAACTCGCGGCCTTCCCCAACATCACGACTCGGATCATCGATCGGAAGCGCGGCCGCCTCCTCGTCGGTCAAGCCGATGGGATCGCATGCCGGACGATGGAGATGTTCGAGGCATTCGGCTTCAGCGAGCGCGTCCTCAAGGAGGCGTACTGGGTCAACGAAACCTGCTTTTGGAACCCCGATCCCAACCAGTCGAACGTGATTACCCGCACTGGCCGCATCGTGGATACGGAGGAGGGATTGTCCGAGTTCCCGCACGTCATCATGAACCAGGCGCGGGTCCACGACTTCTTCCTCGCAACGATGCAGAACGCGCCCACTCGCCTGGAGCCGAGCTACGGACGCAACTTCCTCGATCTGGCTCTCACGGACGCCGAAACGGGCGACGGCATCGAGCCATCCAGCGACTTCGACTATCCGGTCAACGTCAGGCTTGAGCGGATCGACGATTCGCAGACGTCTGCCGTCGAGACCGTACGCGCGCGCTACATCGTCGGGTGCGATGGGGCCCACAGCGCCGTGCGTGGCGCTGTGGGCCTTACGGTGCACGGTGACTCCGCCAATCAGGCGTGGGGCGTCATGGATGTACTTGCCGTGACTGACTTCCCGGACATCCGCCTGAAGTCCGCCATCCACTCCGCCAAAGAGGGCAGCCTCCTAATCATCCCGCGCGAAGGTGGTTACCTCGTGCGCATGTACATCGAACTCGACAAGCTCGACGCGAATCGGCGCCTGGCAAGGGACGCGGTGACTGTCGATCACCTGATGGCGGCGGCGCGGCGTATCCTGCACCCCTACACGCTGGAGGTGAAGGAAGTCCCATGGTGGTCGGTCTACGAGATTGGGCAGAGGCTCTGCGAAGCCTTCGATGATGGCGGCCTTGCGCACCGTGAACATCGTTCGCCCCGGATCTTCATCGCTGGCGATGCCTGCCACACGCACAGCCCGAAAGCGGGCCAGGGCATGAACGTCTCGATGCAGGACGTCTTCAACCTCGGCTGGAAACTCGCCGCCGTGGTCCGCGGGCAGTGTACACCGCAGATTCTCCAGACCTACTCGATGGAGCGTCGCGCCGTCGCCCAGGAACTCATCGACTTCGACCGTGCGTTCGCCCGCATGTTCAGCGCCCCGCCCAGGCCATCCGACGTGACGGGCGGCGACGGCGTCGATCCGGCCGAGTTCGAGCGGTACTTCGTCAAGCATGGCCGCTTCACCGCCGGTACCGAGACCTGCTATCCGCCGTCCCTCATCACCGGCCAGTCCACGCATCAGAACCTCGCCGAGGGCTTCAGGATCGGGACACGCTTTCATTCGGCGCCGGTGATCCGGCTGGCCGATGCTAAGCCACTTCAGCTCGGCCACACCGTCAAGGCAGATGGCCGCTGGCGCTTGTTCCTGTTCGCGGATCCGGAATCGCCCGACGCGCGATCCTCGCGATTGCGCGCCGTGTGCACGTACCTTGCCGAAGCGGACGACGCGCCCATCCGGCGGTTCACACCCGCGGGCGCCGACATCGACTCCGTCATCGACGTGCGGTCGATCCTGCAGCAGGGCCACCGGCAGTTCGTTCTAGGAGCGATGCCACCGCTGCTGCGACCGCCGAAGGGGCGTTATAACCTCGTCGACTGCGAGAAGGTCTTCTGCCCGGACCCGAAGGCCGGCGATATCTTCGCACTGCGCGGCATTTGGCGGGCGGACGGTTGCATCGTCGTCGTGCGGCCGGACCAGCACGTCGCGCATGTGCTGCCCCTGGACGCCCATGCCGAACTCGCGGCCTTCTTCGATCGATTCATGCTGTAGCGGGTGGAAACGCGATGCGCAGCGAGATCGACGCGATCCGGGCCTTCCTCCAGGCGCAGCCGCGGCCGGCGGATCTCGTCGCACGGCGCGCCCGGCTCGACAGCTTCGGCCGCCGCGACGCGCTTCCGCCCGGCACCCGCGTCACCCCTGTCGATGCCGGCGGCGTGCCGGGTGAGTGGACCCTCTGCCCTGGTGTCGATTCCGAGCGCGTCCTCATTTTCCTCCACGGCGGCGGGTACATGGCTGGATCCCTCGACAGCCATCGCCACGTCGTTGCGCGCGCGGGGCAGGACGCCGGCGTCCGCACCCTCGCACTCGCCTACCGGCTCGCCCCTGAGCACCCTTTCCCCGCTGCCCTCGACGACGCGGTGGCGGGCTATAGGTTCGTGCTGGAGCAGGGGATCTCGCCCGAACAGATCGCCTTGTGCGGCGAGAGCGCGGGCGGTGGCCTCGCCGTCGCCGCCGCGCTGCGCCTGCGAGAGGCGGGCGACCCGCTGCCCGGATGTCTCTGGCTCTCTTCACCCTGGATCGACTTGGCCTTGCGCGGCAACAGCTTCAGGACGAAGGCAGCGGTGGATCCCATGATCCAGCGCCTCTACCTCTCCGAACTTGCGGCGGCCTACCTGAGCGGCGCGGATCCTCAGAACCCTTTGGCCTCACCCCTCTACGCCGATTTAAAGGGCTTGCCCCCGACGCTGATCCAAGTCGGCTCGGACGAGACGCTCCTCGATGATGCGGTGTGTCTGGCCGGCGCGGCCGGCAGCGCGGGCATGAACGTCACGCTTCGGATTTGGCCCGCGATGATCCACGCTTGGCATCTGTTCTTCCCGAACCTTGCGGAGGGGCGCGCAGCTCTCTCGGAGGCCGGCACCTTCGTGGATGGCCACCTCAAGCCGAGAAACATGGAGCCTAATATGCGAACTGAGGCTGCGTCCGTATAGCCAGTCAACCGATCCTACCCGCGCATGACTATCGGCTGATGAGCGCAATCCCGACATGAAATTTAATAAGACTTTCATTCCGACTTCGTTCTTTGGAGATTTTAAGCCTAAATAGATAAGCTGGAAATGAACCGCCTCTGCAATCGCGGCAGACTCTCGTAAATCTCATCAGTGTGTCGGGAGGCGGATTGCCTGCCTATCCGGCCAAACGATCTCGGAGTAGGTCCAGATTCTTTTGGCCAGACCGTGTTATTCCGCTGCTCGATTGCAATCTTGAGAGCTGCCTCTTGATGAAACGTGCGAGCGCGCTGCAGTTCAGCTCTGATTGAAGAGACATGATCACGCAGCCAGCAATACCAAGAGTTTGGATGAAGGACCGGCCGCGCTGCGGTCACCTTCAAACGAAACTGCCAGCGCTACGTCTTGCAGTCGTCGCACAAAGTGCTAACCATTACCCGTAGACGTTCGTTAGGCTGCTGGCGGAAATAGCCTTTTTGGGTTGCAGGTTCGAGTCCTGCCGGGACCACCAGCCTCCCGCGATCGCGGGATCCGCCGGGGGGCAGGTCTCAACCTCCCGGATCGAACGCGCCCCCACCTGTGGCCGCGCGGCGACACCGGCCGACGACGTCGGGTGGACGGCGCGAATCGCTCCGGATCGGTCACGGGCGACCGGCCAGCCCGAGGGCGTCAGCCCGATCCACCCGTCGCGGCGCCCCCCTCTCGCCTTCGCCCCCCGCCATCGCGTAGGTCCAACCGTGCTCACCGCCACGCTCGACCCCGCCGACCGCCCATGCTCCCACAGTACCGCTGGCTCTGGGCCCTGACCCTCCTCCTCGCCTCCGGCGGGGCGGGCCTCCTCTACAACCTGCTCTTCGTCGGCGGGGCCTCGATGCTCGCCGGCCTGGTCTACGCCCTGGCGGTGGGCGGGACGGTGCTGGCCTTCGTGCCCGGCCTGGCCCTGTCGGGCGTCCAGACGCGGCTGCGCCGCCTGCCGGCGCTGGTCTACATGCTGGCTGCCGAACTGCTCTACGTGGTGCTGATCACGCTCGGCTGCGCGCTCGGCGGCTTGGTCGTCTGGACCTTCGGCCTCACCGCCGACAGCCTGTCCACGGCGGTGCGGATCACGCCGCGGTTCCTCGCCTACTCGCTGGCCGTGTCGGCCCTGCTGGTCTTCGTCATGCGCATGCGCGACCTGATCGGCGGCGAGGTGTTCGTGAACTTCATGATCGGCCGCTACCACAAGCCGGTGCAGGAGGAGCGGATCTTCCTGTTCCTCGACGTGGTCGGCTCCACGGCTTTCGCGGAGACCCACGGCGACCTGCGCGCCCAGGACTATCTCAGCACCGTGTTCGCGACGCTCGCCGAGCCGGTGCGGCGCAACGCCGGCTCCACGGACGACTTCATCGGCGACCTCGCGATGATCACGTGGCCGATGAAGCGCGGCCTCAAGGACGCGCGCTGCGTCACCTGCGTGTTCGCGGTGCTCGACCGGATCGAGGCCGAAGCCGCGGCTTGGCAAGCCCGGTTCGGGACGGTCCCGCGGCTGCGGGCGGCGCTGCACGGCGGTCCGGTGGTCACGGCCGAAGTCGGGGTCGACCGCCACAAGATCGCGTATTTCGGCGACGCCGTGAACGTGACGGCGCGGATCGAGGCCCTGTGCCGCCCGCTGGGCGTCGACATCCTGATCTCGCAGGATCTCCTCGACCGGCTGGACCGGCTGCCCGACGGCGTCCGCGCCCGCGCACTGGGGATGCACGCCCTGCGCGGCCGCGGCGCGCCTTTGGCGGTCGCCACCCTCGAGCGCGGCGCGGCGCCGGACCGGCTGATCCCGGAGCAGAGGCCGGCGCCGCCGGTGCTGGACCGCGCCGAGGCCGTCGCGGAACCGCGCTAGGCTCCCCGTCGGGGCCGCGTGTCGGTCGCGTCTCAGCGGCGGCGGACCCAGCGCTCCCACCAGCGCTCCCACCCGTGCGCCCAGAAGCGCCGGCCCCGCGCGCTCGCCGCGCGCCGCGGGGTCGCGGCCGGGCCGGCCCAGTCGGAGGTTGCCCCGAGCGCCGCCGGCAGGGTGGCGACGAGCGCCGCCGGCCCCTCGATGTCCCAGCCGATCACGCAGCAGCCGCAGCCGGTGCTGCGCACGCGGGTGAGCCGGCCGGCATGGGCCAGCATCCAGCGCTCGGCGGCGGCGACGTCGTCCCCGTCGCACACGTCCACGCACAGGGAGGCGCGGGCGTGGCCCGGGGCCGGCGGCCCCTCGGGCATTGGGTCGACCCGCCCGTAGAGGGCCCGCAGGGCGTCGGAAGCCGGTCCGGCGTCGCCGGCGCTCACGGCGCGCCCATCTCGGCCAGCTGCCGTTTGGCGAAGGTGCAGGCCGCGAAGTCCGGGTTGATCGCACAGGCCATGTCGAACGCCGCCCGGGCCCGGGACGCCTCGGCGGCGACGCCCTCGCCGAGGCGATAGGCTTGGCCGAGCATGGCGCAGCCCCAGGCGCCGCGCCGGTCGCAATCGAGACGGAAGCTCCGGGCGAGGCAGGCATCCATGTCGGCGCGCGACGCGTCGCGGAAGGGATCCTCCGCGTAGCCGCCGTTCCGGATCCCGGCCGCCCGGTTGGTGCAGCCCGCCGGGAACCCGCCCGCGCAGGCGAGGGCGTAGAGCCGCTCCTTGTCGAGGATGTCGGCGACGTCGAGGGAGTGGTGTTCCAGGGCGAGGGCGAGGTCGAAGCAGGCCGGCGCGTTCGACCACCGGGTGCAGAGCGCGTAGCAGGAAGCGGGCTCGCGCGCGCAGCGGCGCTCGGTGGGCCGGCGGGGCGCGAACGCCCACCGCCAGAACGGGCGCTCCCGCGCGAAGGTGTCGGCCGGGCAGGTGCCGAAGCTGCGCAGCAAGGCCGGGTCCTGCCGCAGCGGCGCCGCGATCTCCGCGGCCTCGGCCTTGTTGAAGACGGGTGCGGCAGGCGCCTCGTCGGCCCGGGACGCCCCCGGTCCGAGCGAGAGGACCGGGGCCAGGGCGAAGAGCGCGGCGAGGCTGGTCCGGAGGTGCCCGGCCGGGAGGCTCCGGGCCAGGCTCATCGGCGCCGGCGCCAGCGGTGCAGCAGGCGTCGCAGGCCGAGGAGCAGGGCGACCGCGAGGACGAGCAGCCCGAGCGCCGGGTGCAGCAGGGCGGCCGCCTGGAACAGGACGAAGATCCCCAGGACGACCTTCCAGGGCTTCATCGGGGTGTCGTCGGGCTCGGCGCCCGCGTCCGGCGCGGCCTCCGCGCGGGCGGCCGTTTCCGGGGCGCCGAGGCGCGGGCGCCCCGAGGCCGGCACGCCGCTGCGGCCCGGCACCGGCGCGGCCGCGCGGGCCGCGACCTCGGCCGCCTCCCGGGCGGCGGCCGCCTCGGCCTCGACCAGGATCGGGTCCGGCTCGGGCGCGGGGCGGGGGGCCGGCACCCACCAGCGGGCGAGGGGCACCGCGCCCCGCGCGGACCGGGCGCGGAAGTCCGGCTGCCGGGGCGCCGTCGCCGGGGCCGAATGGCGGTCCGCGAGGGTGCGGGCCTGCGCGACAAGCGGCGCGCCGGTCTCCGGCGTGACCATCCGGACGAACTGCGCGAAGCCGACCGCGGCGCGGAGCACGCCCGCCTCGCCGGCCGCGCCCCAGCGGCACCCGGCCGGCCCGTGCCGCTCGAGCCCGTGCAGGAGGGCGCGGAAGCGGCGCAGGGTCTCGCGGGGCACGCCGACCCGCTCGTTGACGGTGAGCCCGGTCACCTCCTGGTGCCGGCCGCGGCGCATCACGCGGGTCTTGTCCGGATGGACGGTGAAGCCCTCCCCGGCAACGATGGCGTGGACGTACTTGAGCAGCGCGCCGACCTTCCCGGCGGCCTCGCCGGAGGCCGAGAAGGTCAGGTCGTCGGCGTAGCGCGTGTAGGTGAAACCGAGGCTGCCGGCGAGGCCGGCGAGCCGGGCGTCGAGCCGGGTGCAGACGAGGTTGGTGAGCGCGGGGCTCGTCGGCGCGCCCTGCGGCAGCTGGCGGGGTCCCCGGGCGGCGTAGAGGCGGGCGCCGTCGATCTCGACCGCGTCCACGCCCGGCTCGGTGCAGAGCAGCGCCAGCACGATCGCCACCGGCTCGGCGTAGCCCAGGCCCCGGAACTTCCCCTTGATCCGCCGGTAATCGAGGCTCGGGAAGAAGTCCTTGAGGTCGAGATTGACCACGACGTCCCGCCCGACATGGGCGGCGGCGTTGGTGACGATCGAGCGGCCGGGCACGAAGCCGTGGGCCGCCGCGTGCACGGGGACGTGGGCGAGGAGCGCGTCGAGGATCCAGTATTGCGCCCGCTTCAGGCGCGGCATCGGCGCCGAGATGCGGCGCAGGCCGCCAGCCTTCTTGGGGATGGTGAAGCGCCGGTAATGGCTCACCGCGCTGAGCGCCCGGTCGTAGGCGAGGAAGCGCAGCTCGCCGAGGCCGATCCCCATGGCCTCGGCCAGCGCCTTCGGGCTCGCCAGGGGCGGGAGACCGGGGGCGGGCCCCCGCCCCGGAGCGTCCGCGTGCGCGAGGCCGGCCGAGACGCCGTCGCCGAGATGGAGGATCTCCGCCTCCCGGCGCGCGTGCCATGCCTGCGCCCGGGCGTGGCGGTCGCGGGCGTTACGGAGCCGCGTCTCGCGCCGCCGCTCCAGCGCCGCCTTCTTGCGGCGGCGATGCATCTCCTTGAGGGCGGCCTCCGGGTCGCGCCACGCCGCCTCCCGCCGGTGCAGGTCGGCGAGGGCGCGGGCGATCTCGCCGCGGCGGCGGATCAGGTCGTCCGGCGGGTTGGGTTGCGCTTCCCCGTCCGGCCAGAAGCCGAGCCGGATCATCTCCTCGAGGATGACCTCGTCCTTCGAGCTCTCGCGGATCCGGTCGTAGAGCTGCTGGCGGGTCAGGCTGCCGGGCTGCTGGCTCATCGGCGACCTCCGGCGCAGGCAGGAGGCGTGACGGGGGACGTCGGCCGGGATGCCTTCGTCAAGTCTCGGGACTGGCCCGGTCCACTCGACGCCGGCACGACCACCGGTGCGCGTTTGGGTTCAGCGAACCCAAACCGCGAACGCGCACCGGTGGTCAGTGCCGGCCCAGTGAAGAGCGGGCCAGTGACGCTTTGCCGGGCAGGGTGCAGGGACGGCGAATCGCCGCCCGAAATGCAAGGTCCGCCTCGGCCGACGCCCCTCGTCGCGGGGAGGATAGGCCAGGCGCGCGGCCGCATCAATCGGGTCCGTCTCACGCCTGCCACCGCACCGGCTTGCCCTCGACCTGGGCGTGGACGAGGCGGCGCACGGCCAGCATGTGCTCGCAGGGGCCCCGGGTCAGCCGGTTGTGGGTGTAGAACCCGCACTGGCAGCTGCCGCCGACCATGCGGTCGTCGGAATCGAGCTCCACCGCGGGCGTCAGGCTCCGGCCGTCGTCCAGCACGGTCCCGCTCAGGCGCCGCCTGTCGCCGGCCTGCTCGACGGGCCCGAGGGTGACCAGTCCGGCCGCCAGGAACCGGTCGGCCTTGGCCTCCTGCTCGGAGGCGAAGCGCAGGGCGCCCGGCGCCAGCGGCTCCCGGGTCAGCTCCCGCAGGCGGTAGACCCGCTTGTCGAGGTCGAACATGGCGCGGCCCGCCTGCACGTAGCCGCCGAGCGCCGCCTCCACGGTGGACCGGTCGAGGCCGGTCTCGGCGGCGAGTTGCCCGGTGTCGGCGGCGTGGTGGCGCCGGAGCGCCGCGAAGACCCGGGCGGCGGTGTCGGCGTCGACGTCGGCCCGGGGCGCGAGCAGGTCGAACTGCCCGGCCCGGGACCAGTCGTTGGCGGTCCAGCCCGACAGGCCGAGCGTGAAGCGCAGGCCGCCGAAATCCACCACCGCGAAGCTCGGCAGACCGGTGCCGAGGAGGTGCAGCCGCACCGACCGGGCGAGCGGCAGGGTCCGGGCCAGGATCGCGAGGCGCCGCCGGCCCCACAGGCGGATCTCCGCCGTCTCGCCCCCGCGGTAGATCGAGCGCCGGAAGGTCAGCCGCTCGTTCCAGGGCTCGATCAGCACGCTGACCGGCCGGCCGGGCTCGAGCAGGAACCGCAGGGAGCGCGGGCCGTGGCGCTCCCGGCGCGCGGCGAGGCGGGTCAGGATCGCGTGCATGTCGACCGGGTGCAGGTCCACCACGTGGGCGGGCTGCGCCATGGCGCTCGACACCTGCAGGAAGCCCCGCATCCAGGAATCGGGCAGGTCGATCTTGTCCTCGCGATAGGCGGCCTCGCCGGAGGTCTGGACCGCGAAGCCGGTCGGGTCGATCGCCAGCTCGGTGTCGCGGTAGCTGCGGATCTTCTGGAACTCGTCGTAGAGGGCGTGGCTGTAGTCGATGTTGGTCGTGCCGCAGGCCATGTCGCCGATGCGCGCGAACGTGTCGTGGTCGCAGGACAGGCGCCCGTAGCTCGACTCGTCGAGGCTGAACGCCTCGAAGAAGATCTCGTCCGGATGGACCGTGATGACCGGATCGAGCACGATCCAGGCGTCGAGGTTCTCCCGGTAGAGATAGTCGAAGTACCGCTTCCGCGCGTCGTAGAACGACCGCATCACCGCGTCGGAGCGGGCGGCGATGTCCCGGGACTCGGCGCGCAGCGCCTCGATCTCGGCGCGCAGGCTGTCCTTCTCGGCGAGAGCCTCGGCCAGGAGCTCCTGCTCGTGGGCCTGGAGCCACGCGAAGTAGGCGGTGCGGTCCTTCGGCTTGAAGCGCAGGTCCGACACGACGACGTGGTGCAGGGCGGAGATCGCCTCCCGGAACGGCAGGTGCCGCGCCACCGTCCCGGCGAAGTAGGTCGGCTCGCGCAGGGTGTCGGGAACGAAGCCGAGCCGGGTCGCGTCCGCGTCCGAGACGGCCCGGCTCTCGCCGAGGTAGCGATGGACGAAGTTCATCGGGCCTCTTCCGAGACGGAGACGGGTCCCCGCGCCTCCGGCGGGCGCCGGACGAGGGGCACGGCGAGATCGGGATGCGCGTCGGCGACGTCGCGCAGGGCCAGGATCGCGGCGCTGCGGTCCCGGGCCGTGCCACTCAGGGTCAGGTCGGCGAAGAGCGGCAGCAGCGCCTCGGCGCGGGCGCGGCTGCGCAGGGCCTCGGCCCGGAGGAAGGCGGCCATCCGGTCCTTGGCGACCCGGCCGCGCAGCACCTGCAGCATCACGATGCGGGCGAGGGGGATCAGCCGCGCGAAGGCCGCCTCGCTCGCCACGGCCTGCTCGGTGAGCAACTCGGTGAGCAGGAGGTGCATCGACGGGGCGGGGTGCTCTAGGAGGCGCAGGACCTGCGCCTCCGCGTCCTCGGGCCGGAGCCGGCTGCGCAGGAGGTGGCGGGCGAGGGCCAGGACCTCCGGCTTGACGCTGTCGGTGACGACGGCGAGCGCCTCGGGCGTCCAGGCGGTCTCCGGCCACGCGTCGAACAGGCCGCGGGCGAAGGCGAGGGTGTCGGGCCAGTCGCTCTCGACCAAGAGGACGGCCTCGGCCGCCGCGGCCTGGAACCGGGCCGGGTCGGCCGCGAAGGCCGCCGTCGCCCAGTCCCGCACCGCCCGGTACGGGTGGCTGCCGAGCCGGGCGATCTGGCGGACGCTGAGGGCCTCGGGGCGCCGGTCGGGCAGGAGGGCGGCGCCGAGGCGGCGGGCGCCGTCGGCCCGCGCCTGCAGCAGGCGCCACAGGGTGCCGTCGTCGAGGGCGGCGCATTCCCCAGGCAGGGCCTCGCGCAGCAGGGCCACGGTGTCGGCCGCGTAGGCGTCGTCGGGCTCCGCGCGGAACAGGCTGCCGATCAGCTCCCGGGCGAGGCGGGGAGCGAGGCCCGGATCCGCCGCCGCGAGGCGCGCCACAAGGGGCCGGGCAGCCCGCCGGACGGCGCTGCCGGGCCCGCTGGCGAAGGCGACGATCCGGTCCGCGTAGGGCCCGAGCCGCGCGTCGTCGAGGCGCGCCAGCAGGACGAGGGCGGCGATCCGGATGTCCTCGGATTCCGCGCCGATCAGCGCGTCCCAGCTCTCCGGCGGCAGGCCGGCGGCCCCGGCCTCGGACTGCGCCAGGAGGGCGAGGCCGGCGGACCGGACCGCGGCGGACGGGTGGGCGATCAGGGCGGCGGCGGTCTCGGACGTGACCGGCAGGTCGCGGTCCGGCCACAGGAAGGGCAGGGCGGCGCGCAGACCCCGGATCGCGGCCGTCGCGGCCGCGTCGGGCTCCGGCGGCATCGCCCGCAGCCACGCCACCAGCCGCGCCACCAGGGGCGCCGCGAGCCCGGTGGGCAGCGCCCGCGCCCCGGCGAGGCCGGGGAGGGCCGCCTGGACGTCCGGCTCCGGGCTCGTGAGCAGCGCGGCGGCGAGGTCGGGATCCGACCAGACGATCGGCGCCTCCGCCTCGAGGCGCCGCAGGGCCAGCGCCCGCGCCTCCGGCTCCGGGCTCGCGAGCAGCGCCGCCACCAGGGCGGCGAGTTCGGCAGGCTCGGCGATCCCGGCGGCGAGACGCGCCTGGGCGGTCCGGAACGCGAAGGTCCGCACGGCGTCGTGCGGGGCGGCCAGCAGGCGCCCGATCTCGCTGGCCGTCAGGGCCGCGCAGGCCCGCGGGTCCGCGCGCAGCACCCGCAGGCCCAGCCGCGCCACCGGCTCGATCCGCCCCTCCGCGGCGAGGCGGAGCGCCAGGTCCGGGCGGGCGCTCCAGAGGTCGGGGAAGGCCTCGTCGCGCCGGTCGGGATCGACGGCGCCGGTCTCCAGGAAAGTCAGCGAACCCGTCCGCGGCCGGGCCTCCGGGGCGTGACGGTACAGGAGCTGGCTCGCCGTCCAGTTGCGGCCGAGCGGTCCCCGCGCCCGCGCCTGCCGGCCCCAGGTCCCGTCCGGCTTCCGCCCCCAGGCGGTCCAGCGGGTCGGGGGATCGAGATCCTCCGGCCCGAGCGCCAGCAGGAAGCCCGCCGCCAGCGCCGCGAAGGCCGGGTCCCCGACGGCGCCGCGCTTGCGCAGGGCGCGCCAGATCCGCCGCTTCATGTAGGCGCGGGTGGCGGTGGACAGGCCGAGTCGCGCCTCCGGCCCCTGGCGCGCCGCGTCCACCGCGACGTAGCGCCGGAGGTCGGGGACGTAGGCGTGGCTCCGGCCGGCCTGATACATCGCCTGCGCGGTCTCGAAGCGCTGGGCGGTGGCGCCGAACAGGGCGGCATCGTCGGCCATCTCGGCGTGCTTGAAGAGGCGCCGCAGGCCGATCAGGTAGGGCGGCCGCGCCGGCAGCCGGAGCAGGGCGGCGCAGAGCGTCGCGTGCAGGCCGGGCGCCGCCTGCGCCCGGCGGCCGAGCGCCACCAGGGCCGGCCCGACCCGGCCCGGATCGTGCCGGGCAAGGCCGTCCAGCGCCCCGCACAACCCGTCGACGTCGCCCGCCTCGGCCGGCCGGGCGACCATGCCGGGCAGGTCCGGCTCGGCCTCCGGCGGCCGGTAGGGCCCGGTGAGCGGGGCGGTGAGCGCGAAGCGGGCGAGGTCGCGGACCACGCTGCCGGGCGCCTCGGCGGCGATCGCCGCGAGCGCCGGACCGGCCTGTGCGCCCGCCGCCCGGGCGAGCGCCCAGACCAGGGCGTAGCTCGCCCGCGCCGGGCCGAGGCCCCGCGCGAGGGCGATCAGGTCCGGGGCGGTCGCGGCCAGCCGCAGCTCGCCGATGCGCCAGAGCAGGCGGTCGCGGTCACGCTCGGCCCAGCTCTCGCGCAGGCAGGCGGAGAGCCGCGCCCGCAGCACGCCATCGCGCCCGTCGGGCGTCGCCTCGGGTGCGGCGGTCTCCGGGCCGTCGACCCGCCGGTAGCCGCCGTTGATCTTGGAGACGACCACGCTGTCGAACACCCGGGCGGCCGCCTCGGCGGTCACGGGCTGGGGCGTCTTGGAGCCCTCGCGCAGGGTCGCGCCGCGCCGGCCGTAGCGCGTGTTGACGAAGTAGCGCTCGGGCGTCCCGAGGGCCTCGTTCTCGATCAGGTCGACGTCGTAGACCTTGTCGGAGGTGGCGTCCCGCAGGTGGAGGCGCGCCGCGCGGACGACCCTCATGCCACCGCGCCGGCTCGCGCGGCCGGGCAGGGATGCGTCGCGCGCGCGCGACGGTCGACGGGTCCTCGCATCCGGGCTCCTCGCGAAACGACCGGGACGGGCCGGCCGGCGAATCGCGGCGCCCGAAGCCGCGGCAACCTGCCCCAGCGGGACCGAGGGGGCAACCGCGCGCGCACGATTCCGTGATCGGGCCTCATCAGGCCTCTTCCGGCCCGGGATCGTCGCGCATGGCGGCGACCCAGAGGGCGGCCCGGGCGAAGGGCTCGGACTGCGCGCCCGGAGCCGCCAGGGTGGCGGAGAGGAAGGCGGAGAGCCGCGCGGCGGTGGCCGGATAGCCGGTCGCGGCGAGGCGTGCGACTAGGTCGGCCCCGCTGGCGCGGGCGCTGGACGCGAAGGCCCGCCGCCCCGCATGGAGGGCGTTCGCCAGGAGCTCGGCCGCCTCGTCGAGGAGCGTGGCCGGCCCCAGGTCCGGCGCCGGCGGGATCGGGTGGCCGGCGCCGTCGGGGACGGCGAGGTCGGGCACGACGAGCCGGTCGACCGACACCGACCAGGGATCGCAGACCAGGGCGCCGTCCGCGATCCGCACCGGGCCGGCGACCTGTCGCACGGGTCCCCAGCGCCCCGCGCAGGCGCCCGCGAGGGCGTCCAGGGCGTGCGGCGCGGCGGGGTCGTAGGCGCGGGCGAGATGCAGCGTGCCGGCCGCCCCCGGCAGCGCGACGGCGGCCTGCCACGTCTGGGCGCCGGGCGCCCAGGCCTGTCCCAGGACAGCCTCGACGGGGAAGACGTGGAAGGCCTCCAGCCGGTCGCGCGGGCGCAGGAAGACGGGCGGCCGGTCGGCGAGGCGGCGCAGGATCGACGGGACGTCCCGCGCCGCCAGGGGGGCCGGCAGGGCCACCAGGGCGTCCCGCGGCAGCAGCGCCGTGCGGCCCCGCGCGCCCTGGCCGAGGGCGAGGAGCCCGTCGGCCCGGCGCCGCGCGACGCTGGTCAGGATCTGGCCCTGGCCGGTGCCCGAGACGGACAGGCCCGGGCTCAGGAGGCGCCCGGGCAGGCCGGCCGCGATATCCGCCTCGGCCTCGCCCGGCGCGAACGCGCGCTCCAGCGCCAGGAGCGCGCCGGTATCGGTGTCGGCCAGCGCCACCCGGGCGGTGGCGCCGCGCCCGCGGGCGAGGAGCCGGGCACCCAGGGAGACGAGGCGCGTCTTGCCCATGGCGGTTTCGTAGGGCTGGCCGAGGCCGAGGGCGGCCTCCCCGCCCCGGACGCGGCCGAGGAGTTCCGTGGCGAGCGCCAGGACGACGGCCGCGTCGTAGGCGGCGTGGCGCGCGGCATAGGCCGCGACCTGCCCGTCGAGATCCGCCTCCGCCAGCAGGAGCTGCGTGGCGCCCCGCCTCTCGGCCGCCCGCCGGAGCCGGACGAGGGCCGCGCCGTGCGCCTCCGGTCCGGACACGACCCCGGCCTCCAGCAGGCCGGCGACCACCCGGTCGGCGGCCTCCGCGAGGTCCGTCTCCGCCGGCTTCGCCTCCGCTCCGGCCAGGGCCGCGCCGCCGAGGCGGATCTCGGGGGCGCCCGCGGAATCCCGGAAGGCGCGGATCGCCAGGGCGACGTGGGCGCAGCCGCCCCCGGCCGCGCAGTCGCAGCGGGCGTAGCCGACGGCGTCGGGCACGAGGAAGCGCACGGTCGCGGTCGGGAGCCGCGCGGCCGGGACGGCGCCCCGCTCCAGCCCGACCGTGATCCCACCCGCCAGAAGGCGCCGCAACTCCGCCGCCGCCGCGCCGCCGAGCCCCGCCTCGAGGGCCGCGCCGTCGAGGGTGCCGGGATCCCAGGCGACCGGCGCCGCGGCCGGCACCGCCGCACCCTCGGCGGCCCCATCGGCGGCCCCCGCGGAAGACCCATCGGCCGGCCCGTCCGCGACCGGGGCGGCCCGGTAGGCGACGACGAGGGCGACCCGGTGCCGGCACATCCCGCTCGCCGGGCAGGTGCAGCTGGCCTCGCCGGGAGGCCGGCCGGGGCCGAGCCGCGTGACCGTGCCGTCGGCGAAGCGCGCCTCGACGGTGCCGTCCCCGGCCTCCGCGAGGTCCGGCCCCTGGCCGGCGGCCACCTCGCGCAGCGCCCGCTTCACCAGCCCGGCATTGGCGAGCTGGATCAGGCCGTCATCCGTGAGGGCGCGGAGGTCGGGGCGGGCCATCGGCGCCGCTCAGGCCCGGATCGCGGCGGCGAGCCAGCCGGCGAGCTCGCCGGGCGTCATCGCGCCGATCTCGGCGCCGGCCGCCACGAGCCGCTGGGCCATCGCCCGGTCGTAGGCGGGCCGCGCCTCCGAATCGAGGGCCGCGAGGCCCAGCACGCGGGTCCGCTGGCCGGAGAGCGCCCGCACCTGCTCGACCAGCGCGGCCTCGCTCGCGCCCTCGTAGAAGTCGGAGACCAGGACCACGATCGCCCGCTCCGGCGCGGTGATCAGCCCGGCCGCGTAGCGCACGGCGCCCCCGATATCGGTGCCGCCGCCGAGCTGGACCTTCATGAGCAGCTCGCAGGCGTCGTCGCAGTCGCGGGTCAGGTCCACCACCGCCGTGTCGAAGGCGACGAGATGGGTGCGGATGCCGGGGAGCTTCCACAGGCAGGCGGCCATCACCGAGGCGTGGATCACCGAATCGAGCATCGACCCGCTCTGGTCGACGAGCAGGATCACCTGCCAGGGCCGCATCTGGCGCCGGTTCCGGGCGAAGAAGTGCAGCCGCTCGACGGTGATCCGCCGGCTCTCGGGATCGTAGTGGCGCAGGTTGTCGCGGATCGTCCGGTTCAGGTCGAGGTCGCGGGCGCCGGGCAGGCGGGTGTGGCGCCGCCGGTCGAGCACTCCCGAGAACGCCACCGCGAGGTCCCGCGCCAGCCGCTCCATCAGCTGCCGCACCACCTCCTGCACGAGCTTGCGGGCCATCACCAGCACGTCGGGCGCCATCAGGTGCTTGGTGCGCAGGACCGCCTTCAGCAGCGTCTCGTTCGGCTCGACCCGGGACAGCACCTCGGGGTTCGTGACCACGTCGTCGATGGCGTAGAGCTCGATCGCGTCGCGCTCCAGCCGCTCGATCGTCTCGCGGGGGAAGAGCGTGTGGACCGCGTTGATCCAGCCCGGCACCGTCAGGGTCGAGCCCTCGCGGCCGCCCTGGCGGCGCTCCCCCCGCGCCGCGCCCTCGGCGTCGCGGCCGTAGAGCCAGTCGAGCGCCTGATCCATGGCGGCCGCATCGCCCGAGAGGGCGCAGCCGGCCCCCGCGCAGGCGGAATCCGCCGCCTCGCCCAGGATGAGCCGCCAGCGCGTGACCGGGTCGAGGCTCACCGCAGCCGCGTCCCGGCGAGGAGGCTCGGTCCGCGCAGGAGCTCGCTCGCCGTCACCGGCGCGAGCTCGCCGAAGGTGCGCTGGCCCGGATCCGACCGGCTGCTCCAGGGCGAGCCGAGGGTCAGGTCGCCGAGGGTCTGCTCCCGATCCTCGAACTCCACCGCGCCGGTGAACAGGCCCTCCGAGAAGGTCAGCGACGCCTGGCCGGCCGCGCCGCCCGGGAAGGTCACGGCGCGCTCGATCCACCACACCACCCCGGCATCCTGGGGCGCCCCGAGGGGCCAGCCCCGGGCGGCCATGCCGCGCAGGCGGTTGGCCTCCACGACGGTCCCGGCGAAGCGGCTCGTGGTCGATGCGGCGGCCTCGGCCTCCGTGAAGGCGTAGGTCTCGCGGGCGAGCTGCGGGAAGGGCTGGACGATCTCGTAGTCGCCGAACAGCGCCCCCCAGGCCGCCAGCGCCCCGGCGTCGAGCTGCAGGGGATGGACGAGGCCGATCAGGCCCGGGGCCGCCCCGGTCAGGTCGAGGTCGAGCGGCGCGTCGTCGGCATCCGTGAAGGTCAGGTCCTCGGCCATCCGGAAGGTCAGGCCCGGACCGGTCCGCGGGTCGGCATCCGCGAAGGTGGCCCAGACGAGGCGCTGGGCGAGGTGGCGCAGGAGCGGGTGCGCGGCGAAGCAGGGGCCGAACACCGTCGGCTGGACCCGGCGGGCGCCGGCGAGCATCGCCTCCAGGCGGGCCACCTGCAGGCTCGCCACGGCCCGCGCGTCCTTCTTCAGGGCGCCCCAGCGGGCCACCGCCGCCGCGGCCTTCCCGGCCTCGTCGGCCTTGGCGGGCTTGGGCAGATCCTTGAGCCTCTGGCCGGCGGCGTCCCGGACCCAGGGCTTGAGGGTCTCGTCGAACCCGACCCGGAACCCGCGGGGGCCGAAATCGAGGTCGAGGCCGCCGCGCTCGTCGAGGTCGAGGTCGGGGGCGAGCCGGTCGGCCAGCTCCTCGGGGGTGAGGCCGCGGGCCTCGGCGAGCTGGGCGATCTTCTGCCGGGCCTTCTCCTGGAGCCCCTTGAACTTCAGCTTCTCGGCGATGCCGTTGAAGTTCATCAGCGCGACGTCGGTGCCGATGTCGACCAGCACGTCGAGTCCGGTGACCGCGCGGGCGTGGGCGGCCTCGCCGGGCCAGCGGCGGATCAGGCGGGTCAGGTCGCGGGCGGTGGCGTCGGTGCCGAACCAGCCCAGCGCGCGCAGGGCCCAGCCGTCCTTGGAGGGCGTCCCGGCGGCGATCCAGGCGGAGAACAGGTCCCACGCGAAGGCCGCGAGGCTCGCCTCGGTGCAGGCCTCGCGGACCATCGGCACGCCGGCATAGACGGCGTCCGGGTTGGTGAAGGACAGCATCTCGCACAGGGTCAGGATCGCCGCGTCCGGCAGGGCGGTCCCGTCCCGCAGACGCGGCCGGGTCAGCATGGACGGCACGACCCAGGCGGGCGGCTTGCCGACCTTGGCGGGGACGCGGGCGAGGGGATCGCGGTCGAGCACCTGCGCGACCGCCTCGGTCACGTCCGGTGCCTGGTCCGCGTAGCGCGCGACCACGGAAGCGATGATGGCGCGGCCGTCCGCCCGGTCCTGCGCCAGCACGCGCAGGGCGTGCTCGCCGGCGTCGCGCAGCGCCCCGGGCCGGCCCACGGCGTCGGGCAAGAGGCGGGTGAGGGCGGTCTCGGGATGGCGGCGCAGCCAGGCCAGGGCCGGCTCGCGGGCCTTCTTGAGCTTCGTGAGGGCGCGGGCGGCGGGCCCGGCGAGGCGGCCATCGTCCACCGCCAGGACGGCCGGCAGGAGCCCGACCGGATCGGCCTCGACCAGCCCGACGAGGCCCGGCATCGCCCGCTCGCCGAACCGCGACAGCATCGCCCACACGATCTCCGGCCACTGCGAGACGTGGAAGCATCCCGCAACGACGCGCGACTGGGCCCAGAGGGCGAGCGCCAGGGGCTCGGGCTGCCGCTCCAGGCTGCCGACCAGCTGGCGATAGGGCGAGTTCGCCCAGTAATGGCAGGCCTCGTCGATCTGGGCGACGCGGCCGGCGACCCAGGCGATCAGGGCCGGCGGATCGTCGCGCGGCGGCTCGGAGAGCGGGGGCGGGATCCGGCTCCAGCCCTGCGTCGGATGGGAAAGCTCGGCGGCCGCCACGAAGGCCCGCAGCGCCTCCGGGCCGTCGAGGGTGACGGCGTTCCGCGCGCGCCAGTAGCTCGGCGCGACCTCCGGCACTGCGTGGGCGAACGGCGTCGGCAGCGGCGCGAGCGCGAGGACGAGGTCGTCCCGGGTCCGGGCCTTGGCCCGCCAGGGCGGGTCGCGCAGCACCCGCGGCCAGGCGGCGGGCTCCGCGAGGGGCACCGCGCGGGCTTCCGCCAGGGCGTCGAGGATGCCGGCCCCGCGCCCGCCCGACGCCGCGAGCCAGCCGCGGACCGTGTCGAGCCCGTGGGCGTCGAGCGCCCGGTTCACCCGGGCGCGCAGGGCGGGCTCGGACCGGCCGCCCGCGAGGGCCGCGAGGCAGCGGGGCAGGATCGCGGCGGGGTCCGCCTCCAGCGCCGCGTCGAGGGCGGCCGCGACGGGCTTCTCGTGGAGGTGGGGCAGCAGGACCGGGAGCGCCCCGGCCTCGCCCGTCGACAGGATCGCCAGGGCGACCGTGCGACGCTGCTCGTCAAGGGCGTAGTGCAGCAGCCAGTCGAGGGCCGGCAGGGCCGGCTGCCCGGCGGCGCGGGCCACCGCCAGCAGGGTCGCGGCCGCCTCGGCCGCGTCGAGGGCGCAGTAGACGAAGTAGAGGTGGTAGCTGCGCTTGGCGCGCCAGCGCGCGACCGCTTCCGGCGGCGCGTCGGCCAGCAGCGGCAGGTAGGCCGTATCGGCCGCGACGTCGATCCCCGCCGACGCGGCGGCCTCGACCACCGCGACGGGCTGGAGCGGGTGCGGGGCGGCCCGGTCGTCGGCCAGGATGAACGCGAAGGCGCAGGCCGCCGGCCAGTCGTGGTCCTCGGCGATCCGGGCGTTCAGGAGCGCGACCGCGGCGTCGTAATCGGCCTCCGGGGCGTGCACCAGGGCGGCCCGCAGGGCGAGGTGGAGCGGCTCGGCCCAGGACAGGCGCTGGTAGGCGCGCGGCGTCTTCGGGGTCGGGCGGCGGCGGTCGGCCAGCCGGGCGACGGCCTCCGTCCCGCCCTCGGCCACGGCGTAGCGCAGGACCGCCTCCAGTGCCCCTCGAAGGACGGCGTCGCCGGTGGCGGCCCGGGACGGATTCCCCTGTCGGCGCGCCTCCGCGGCGTCGACGATCGCGTCCAGCCAGGCGGCGAGGCCGTCCCGGTCCGGCGGCGCTCCGGCGAGGCGCGCGGCCTCGGCATCGCCGAGCGCGGCTGCCAGCGGCGCCGCGATCGCCCGCCAGGCCTCCGCCGCGTCCGGGCGCGGACCGGGGCGCAGGCGGGTCGGCAGCGGCACCGCCGCGAAGACCGCGGCCGGGGCGGGGGGCGGGACGGGCTCCGGCGGGGCCTCGACCGGCGGCGGGGCGGCCGCCGGCTCCGCGGCGGGCTCGACAACCGTCTCGCCGACCGGCCCGGACGCCTGCGCAGGGGCGGGCTTCGAGGTGGCGGCGGCGGTCGGTGCCGGGGTGGGGGCCGGCGCCGGGGCGGGAGCCGCGCCGTCGGCGCGGACGTAGCCCTTGGCGGTCTTCTCGCGGACGAGCTTGTCCTTCTCCTTCACGGCCGCGGCCGCGTCGGCGCAGGTCTTGTCCTTGCTCTGGCCCTGGGTGCCGAGGCGCCCGAACCGGACGGTGAGCGTCCGGCCGGAGACGCCGACCTCCCAGAACTTGGCCGCGCTGCCCTCGACCAGCTCGTAGCGTTCCATGGCCTGTCTCCCTCTCACGCGTCGCCGGAGGCGGCGAGCAGGCTCGGCGTCCGCAGGACCTCGCTCGCGGTCACCGGGTCGAGGTCGCCGAACCGGTGGGCCGCCGCGGCGCGCCAGCCGGTATCGGACAGGGTCAGGGTCCGCAGCGTCTGGATCCCGTCGCCCTCCGGGCCGGGCCGGTGCCAGAACCCGTCCTCGAAGCGCAGGACCGCGACGAGGCGGGTGCCGTCGGGCAGCGCGACCGGGCGCTGCACCGCATGGACGTGCTCGCTCCCCGTGTCGGTCGACCAGCCCTGGGGCCGCAGCCCCCGCAGGCGGCGGCCGCCCACCCGGACCCCGTCGAAGCGGTGGGTCTCGGCGGCGCCCCGCTCGGCCTCGGTGAACGCGAAGGTCTCGCGGGCGATCTGCGGGAACGGCTGGGCGATCTCGTAATCGGCGAACAGGCCGCTCCAGGCGGTCCGTTCCTCTGGGTCGAGGTGCAGGGGGTGGACGAGGCCGACCACGCCCTCGGCCGCCGGGACGTCGAGGGCGAGGGCGTCGTCCGCGGCATCGGTCGGCGAGAGATCCTCCGCGAGGCGGAAGACGTGCCCCGGCGGCGTCGCGGGCGCGGCGTCCGGGTAGAGGCCCCAGACGAGCCGCCCGGCGAGGTGGCGGATCAGCGGGTGGGCGGCGAAGAACGGCCAGAACACCCCGGGGGCGACGCGGCGCTGGGACGCCAGCATGGCCTCGAGCCGGGTGATCTGCAGGCCGGCCGCGGCCTCCGCGTCCTTGCGCAGGGCCGCCCAGTGCCGGGACGCCGCCTTGGCGGATTCGGGATCGTCTGCCTTGGTCGGGCGGGGCAGGGCGGCGAGCCGCCGGCCCTCGGCGTCGCGCAGGACGGGCTTCAGGGTCTCGTCGAAGCCGACCCGGAACCGGCGCTCCCCGAAGGACAGGTCGAGCCCGCCGCGCGCGTCGAGGCCGAGATCGGGGGAGAGCCGGTCGGCGAGGTCGACCTCGTCGAGGCCGCGGGCCTCGGCGGCGTCGACGATGGCGGCGCGGGCGGCCTCGCGCAGCTGCAGCAGCGGGCTCTTCTCGGCGATGGCGCTGAGGTTCATCAGCGCCACGTCGGTGCCGATCCCGGCGAGCACGGCGATGCCGGCCTTGCCGCGCGGCTTGAGGCCGGCCTGCCCCCAGGCGCGGATCTGCCGGGTGAGGTCGCGGGCGGCGTGGTCGCCCCCGATCAGGGCGAGCGCCTGCATCGCCCACTCTCCCGTCGCCTTGGCGCCGGCGGCGATCCAGGACTGGAACAGCGCGACCGCGAAGGCGTCGAGGCTCTCCGGCGTGCAGGCGGCGCGGACCTGCGCGACGCCCGCGTAGGGCGCGAGCGGGTCGGAGAAGGCGAGCATCTCGCACAGGGCGGTGACGGCGGCGTCGGGCAGGGCGCCGCCGCTCCGCAGGACCGGGCGGGGCAGGGCGGCGGGGACCACCCAGTCGGGGAGCTTCGGCGGCTTGGACGGCACCTGCTCCAGCGGGTCGCTGTCGACGCCGGCGGCCACCGCCCCGGGCACGCCGGGATCCCGCTCCGCGTAGGCCGCGACGGCGGCGTCGAGGGCGGCGCGCCCCGCGGGCTCGGCGGCGAGGAAGCGCAGGGCCGCGTCGGCCGCGTCGCGGTCCGGGCCGGCGGCCCCGAGGGTCTCGGGCAGGAGCCGCAGCGCGGCGGTGCGGGGATGGGCGCGCAGCCACGCGGCCGCGGCCGGCCGCAGCTTGCGGGTGCGGTGGAAGGCCCGGGCGGCGACCGGGGCGAGGTCGGCGGCGTCCACCGGCTCGACCTCCGGCAGGAGCAGCGCCGGGTCCGCCGCGACGAGGCGGACGAGGCCGGGCACGGCCCGCGCGCCGAAGCGCGACAGCATCACCGCGATGGTGCGCCGCCACGCGACGTAGTGGGCGCGCTGCGGCCCGGTCTTCTCCCACAGCATCAGCGCCAGGGGCTCGGGCTGCCACCCGACCATCCGGAACCAGGGCCCGTAGTTGAAGTAGAAGAAGCCGGTGAATGCGTCGCGGTCCAGGTCGAGCCGGCGGTCGAGCCAGGCCAGGGCGGTGGCCGGATCCGCGTCGGCGGCGGGCACGGGCTCGGCCGGCGGCGGGATCGGCATGTCGTAGAGGGCCTCCGCCTCGGTGGCGCGGATCCGCGCCGCGAGGTCCGTCATGGACTCCACCAGCGTCCCGGCCTCGAAGTAGAAGGTGCTGCGGTCGAGGGCCTCGTCGGGGTCGAAGCCGTGCGCGAAGGGCGTCGGGATCGGCGCCACCGCCCGTTCCGACCGGGCGCGCGCGGCCCCGCGCCGCCGCCAGGGCGGATCCCGGAGCACGGACGGCAGGGCCTCGGGGGCCGCCTGCGGCGCGCTGCCGGCGGCGAGCAGCCGGTCCAGGCGCCCCGCGCCCCGGCCGCCCTCGGCCGCCGCCCAGACGCGGGCGGTCTCGTGCCCGTGGCGCGCGGCGAGGGTCACGGCCCTGGGGCCGTAGGCGGGCTCCCCCTTGCCCTGGAGCGCGCCCAGATAGGCCCGCAGCATCCAGTCGGGGAAGGCCGCGTCGGCGGCATCGAGGGCGTCGCGGACCAGCTTGGTGCCCACGAAGGGCAGGAGCGCGTCGAGGGCGTCGGCGGCGCGGGTCTCCAGCAGGGCCCGGGCGACGATCGTGCGCTCGGGGCCGACCGCCCCCTCCAGGAGCCAGACGAGGCCGGGGGTGGCCGGCTCGCCGGCCGCGTCGGCGACGGCGATCACCGCCGCGGCGGCCTCCTCGGCCCCGACATCGCAGGTCGCCAGCGTCGCCCGGTGATACGGCGCGGCGTACCAGGGCGCGGCCTGCGCGGGCGGCAGGTCGACGATCAGCGGCAGGGCGACGTGGGAATTGCCGTAGGCCTTGGGATCGGGCGGGTCGCAGCGCGCCAGCACCGCGCGGGCGGAGAGGGCGTGGTCGGCGCCGGGCCGGTCGTCCGCGAAGATCACCGCGAGCCAGCGGGCGAGGGTGGGCTCCGGGTCCGAAGCGGCGAGCCGGAGGGCCGCGTCCAGGGCCTCCGCGTACGCCGCCTCGGGGGCGGCGACCAGGGCCGCCCGGAGACCCAAGGTGGTGGGGATGTCCCAGGCCGAGACCGGGAGCGAGCCGTAGCGGCCGGAGGGACGGGGCCGCAGCCGGTCGAGCATGGCCACGAGCGTCCCCCCGGTGCCGGAGCGGGCTACGAGCCAGCGGGCGAGATGCGTGAACGCCGCCCGGGCCGCCGGCCCCTGCGGTCCGGGCTTGGCGCCCCAGGGGCGCTGGCTCAGCGCCGGGCAGGCCGCCTCGAGTTGTTCCAGCCAAGCGCGGACCTCGTCCGGGTCGAGGGCCGGCGGCGCGCTGTCGAGCCGGGCGGCGAGGGCCTCGGCCGGCGCGCGCGCCTCGTCCGGGGCGGCCGCCAGCAGCGGGCGGATCCGCGCCGCGAAGGCGGCCCAGTCGGCGGCGGCGTCGAGGGGCGCGCCGGGCCGGCTGCGGGTGGGCAGGGGCGTACCGGTGAAGAGCGGGACGCGGCGCGCCTCCGCGCCGGCGGCGGGGGCGGGCGACGTCCCGGCGGTCCCGGTCTCAGCGAACCGGGCCTCGGCGACCTGAGCATCGGCCGCCGGGGATGCGGCGGCGTTGCCCGTCGCCGCGGCGCCCGCTCCGGAGGCCGGATCCGGTCCGGCCCGCGCGGCCTCACCCGCCGGGCGATAGCCCTTGCCGGTCTTCTCCCGTACCAGCCGGTCGAGTTCGACCTGGGCCGCCTGCGCGCTCGGAAAGCTCTTCGTCTTGGACTGCCCCTGCGTGCCGATCCGGCCGAATCTCACGATGAGAACGCTGTCCTCGGCTCCGGCCTCCCAGAACTTCGCCGATGTTCCCGCCGTCAGCTCGTAACGCTGCATGCAGTCCTCTCCCCGTGGCGCGGCGGTAAAATTTTCCTTGTCGCGGCTCAGGTCAACCCGTGGCGGGCGAGCCGCGCGGCGACCCGCGCCTCGCGGGCCAGGGCCTCGGCCTGATCGGCCGGGCGGGCGCGCTGGCGCATCCAGGCCAGGGCCTCGACCTCGGCCCGGGCCTCGCCGAGGCCGCTCCGGCGCAGGATCGCGACGGCGATGCGCTCGCGCTCCCGGGGCGGGAACCACGCGAAGGCCATCCGCAGGGACGGCAGCGCGCGCAGGAAGTCGTCGTCGCCCCAGGCGGCCACCAGACCCTCGACGGAGGCGAGGGTCGCGTCGGCGGCGATCTCCTCGCGGGCGAGGGCGAACAGGCCGGCGAGGAAGTCGCCGAGCGTCGCGGGCAGGCCGAAGCGGCGCAGCCAGGCCAGGGCGGCCTCCGGGTCCGATCCGGCCGCGCCGCAGGCGACCCGGAAGCCGAGCGCCGCCCCCGCGAGGGCCGGCGGCGTCGCCGGATCGGCGAGGCGGCGGCCGAGCATGGCGGAGAACGGGGGGCGCAGGTCGTCGAGGCCCGGGATCTCCGCGCAGACCTCGCGGAACAGGTCGCGGCAGGCGAGGACCAGCGGGATCGCGCCGAGCCCCGCGCGGGGGTCCTGGACGGCCTCGACGACGAAGAGCGCCCGGGCCGCCAGGACGGCGCAGAGGCGGGCCAGGGCCGGCCGCGCCGGCGCGAAGGCGTCGCCGAACCGGTACAGCCGCACGATCCCGGCCCCGGCGGCGCCCAGGGCGGCAGCGTCGTGCGCCGCCGCGATGCCCGCGCTCAGGCGGGCGAGCAGTTCGCCCTCCAGGGTGAGGCCGGCGAACAGCGCGTCGGACAGGGCCCCGGCGAGGATTTCGAGGGAATCGGGCGCCGCTTCGACCCGGGCGGTGATCCGGGCGGAGGCAGCCATCTCCAGGGTCCCGCCCCAGAGCGAGGCCTCGATCAGGGCGCCGAGCCAGTGCGGGTGGCGCACGAGCGTGAAGCGCTCCCGCGGCAGGCCGGGCCCGGCGCGGTCCGGGCCCTCGCGGGCGATCCCCGGCAACCCGAGCAGGACCAGCCGGTGGAGCAGGTGCGCCCGCGCCCGGTCGCCGGGCTCGGCCCAGTCGAGGTCGACGCTGCGGCGGGCCGGCCCCGGCTCCAGGTCGGCGGCGCGCAGGCGCTCGGCGACGTCGGCCACGAGGGGCGGCTGCCGGGTGCCGGGGGCGAGGCGTCCCTCGCGCGGGCCGGTGAGCGCCCGCAGCATCGCGGCGAGCGCCGGGTGGCCGGGCGCGGCGCGGCCGGCAGCCCAGGCGGGCGGGCGGTCGAGGGCGTCCTTCACCAGGGCCGCGAGGGCCGCGTCGATCAGGTCGGCGCGCAGGATCGCGGGATGGGCGCGCAGCCGGGCGAGGGCCTCGGCGTGGACCCGCCAGGCGACGCGGTCGGCGGTGGAGACGACCTGCCCGGCCTCGCGCAGGGCCGCGGTGATCGCCGTCATCGCCCAGTCGGCCGCGGGGGCGAGGCCCGACTCGGCCACGCGCTCGTAGTAGCCCGGCGCAGGCATGCCGGCCGCGTAGCCCGAGAACCGGTCGAGCCGGGGATAGGCGTAGGGCACCACGTAGCTGCCGATGCGCAGGTCCGGCTCCGGCGGCGCCGGCTCGGGCCGGGTCCCGTCCGCGCGCGCGGCGTGGCGCCGGACGGCGTCCGCGTGCCAGCCGCCGCAGACGAGGACGACCGGCCGGTCGCCGGCCGCCCGCAGGGCGTGGGCCGCGTAGGCGCCCATGAAGCGCTCGCGGGCCTCCTCGGCGGGATCGTCCGTGCCGGGCGGGCGCAGCAGGGCGAAGTAGCGGTCGAGCCGGGCCGGCAGTTCCGCCTCGGGCGCCGCCTCGGCGAGGACGTCCCAGAGGGCGTCCTGGTCGGCGACGCCGAGGGCGGCGGCCAGCGCCCGCTCGGCCGCCTCGGCGCGCGCCCCGTGCGGGTCGGCGTAGCGGTTGGCGCGGCGTCCGAAGGCCGGGTCCCAGGCCGGCAGGTCGCAGAACAGCGTCTCGGCACCCACCGCCCGGCCCGCCTCCAGGGCCTGCCATTCCGGCGAGAAGGCGCAGAACGGCGTGTAGGAGGCGGCGCTGCCCGCCGCGTCGGCCCGGAACGAGAAGATCGCCACCGGCAGGTCGTGGCCGAGGGCGAGGTCGGGCAGGTGCGGGTTGAAGTCGACCGGCCCCTCGATCAGCACGCAGGCCGGCCGCAGCGCCGCGATCGTGCGCCGGACGAGCCCGGCGCAGGCCGGGGAATGGTGGCGCACGCCGATGACGGTCAGGCGGCCGGGATCCGGCGCGGGACCGCTCGTTGCGGGGTTCATTGCGGGGTGAGGAGGTGCCGCGCCGCGTAGAACTCCCGCCACGCCGCGCCGGAGCGGCGGCTGACGCGCTGGTCGAGGTAGCGGCGCAGGCGGGCGAGGTCCTCGGCGTCGTCCTTGGCGGCGGTGCCGGCGAGGCAGGCGACGATGTCCTCCGGCCGGCCGGCATCGCCGCGCAGGAAATGGCCCTTCACGCCGATGGCGTGGGCGACGCTGACCGCCTCCGCGGTGCTCATCACGGACGAGAGCCGCTCCATGCCGGTGCCCTCGGTGTCCACGGCCTCGCGCAGCTCCCGGAAGCAGGTCACGAGGAGTTCGAGCACCTCCGGATCCGGGGCGCGAGGCACGCCGGAGCGGGCCAGCAGGGCGGTGGCCTCGCGCTGCACCAGGGCGAGCTCGGCGTCGAGATCGGCGATCGGGAAGACGGTCTCGAAGCCGAACCGGCGCTTGAGGGCCGCCGACATCTCGTTGACGCCCCGGTCGCGGGTATTGGCCGTGGCGATCAGGTTGAACCCCTCCCGGGCGTAGACCATCCCGTCCGCGCCGGTGAGTTCGGGCACCGCGAGCACCCGGTCGGACAGGACCGAGAGAAGGCTGTCCTGCACCTCCAGCGGGCAGCGGGTCAGCTCCTCGAAGCGGACGATCCGCCCCTCGCTGAGGCCGGTATGGAGGGCGCCCGGCACCAGGGCGCGCGGGCTCGGCCCCTCGGCGACGAGCAGCGCGTAGTTCCAGCCGTAGCGGATCTGGTCCTCGGTCAGCGACGCGCCACCCTGGATCGTCAGGGTCGAGCGCCCGCTGATCGCGGCGGCAAGGAGCTCCGAGAGCAGGCTCTTGGCGGTCCCGGGCTCGCCGATCAGCAGCAGGGCGCGGGAGGTCGCCAGGGTGACCATGGCCCGCTCCACGAGCGCCGGGGCGCAGACCACCTTGGCGGGCGTCGCGCCGTCGCCGCAGATGAAGCGCCGGACGGCCTGGAGCGAGAGCTGCCAGCCCGGCGGCCGCGGCGCCGGATCCTCGGCGCGCAGGCGCGCGAGTTCCGCGGCGTGGACGTCCTCGGCCGGGGGTCTCTGACGCGCCTCGCGATCACCGCCCGCCCGCACCGCCTTCGCCATGCACCCGTCCCCTGCCGTCGCGCCGACCCTGTCGGCGACTCCTGCGATCGGCAGAGCATGCCCCGGCACGCGCGGGTTTCTCAAGCGTCTCCGCGCATCTCCAAGCATCGGCCACCGGGCCGGGGATCCGGCACCGCCCGGGGCGCGACGGATCGGGCGTAGTCCCGAAGAAAGCCTACATCGACACCAAGCACAGCATCAGGATCGCGATCTCGAAGACGATCCAGCTGCCGAAGACGACGACCAGCTCCCAGTCGGTTCTCTCTCTGGTCTTGGCCAAAGCGTACATGTTCGACCTCCTCGCGGAGCCCGATAGGCCGCAAGCGAATTCAGTCACCACGATGGAATGCAACGCGTCCGAATATTCAAACAGATTCTGCGACGGAATGCAATTGTGCCGGGCGGCTCAACTCCGTACATAAATCAATACATTGCCTCGCGGGACGGGCTCGCGCCCCGTCTTCGATGCAGAAATATCGCATCGCAGCAAGTATTGTCCCGCAACCCCGGCGCCCGCGCCGGTCCGGTCGCGGCGGCGTGAACGGGATCCGGCCGGCCGCGTTGCCCCGGTACGCCCGGAGAGGCGGCCTGGGGAAACGCTTGCAGGATTCGCACATGAAGACGCTGATCAGCCTGACCGTCGCCGGCCTCCTGGCGACAGGCGCGGCCGCCACGGCCGCGGAGAATACCGGGACCCGCATGCAGGGTTCGCCCAACGCGGCCGGCTACACGGGCCAGGGCGCGACGGGCAAAGGCGAGACGACGGGCACGACGACCGGATCTCCGGGCTCGGAGATGCCGAAGCAGGACGGCCGGATGAAGGGGCCGCCGAACGCGGCCGGATTCCAGCCCGGCGGCAGCGATGGCGGCTCGGCCGGAGCCTCCGGCCGTCGCTGATCTTGCCCTGCCCGGGGCCGCTGCCCGGCGGTCTCCAGGCCGGGGACCCGGCGTCGTGATTGATGCCGAGGCCCCGGCCGCGATAGGCCTGGACGGCGGCCGGACGGGCCGCGCAACCCGGAAGGTCCCATGAAACACGGCGCGCGCAACGACATCCCCGCCACGGTGACGGCGATCAAGCGCGGGGACGTGATGGCCCAGGTCGAGGTGGAACTGGTCGGCACCGCCTACCGCATGGCCTCGGTCATGACGGTCGACTCGCTGGAGGAGCTGGGCCTCAAGGAAGGTGACACCGTCCACGTGCTCGCCAAGGCGGTGAACGTGCTGCTGGTGAAGCCGTAGCGGCCTGCGCGGCCGGCATACCGCCGTCATCCCGTTGTCATCCCGTCGTCATCCGGCCGGCCTAGGGCGGCGCCTCCCGCCCACCCGACCGGCTGCGCTCACCCGATGGATTGGTTCGACCTGCCCGAAGACCCCCAGCCGCCGTCGGCCGCCGACGAGAGCCGGATGCGGCTCTACATCGCCGTGGGGCTGATCGGCATCGGCGCCCTCGGCATGGTCGGCGGGATGCTGCACATCCTCCCCGCCTGACGACCGTCCCGCCCGGCGACGGGCGCGGCCGCGGCGCGGGCGCCGTCAGGCGGCGCGATCCGCCACCGGCTCCGCCGTGGGCGCGGCGCGGTCGGCCGGACCGGCGCGCCCGAACCGCGCGTAGAGCGCCGGCAGCACCACCAGGGTCAGCAGGGTAGCGCTGATCAGGCCGCCGATCACCACGGTCGCCAGCGGCCGCTGCACCTCGGCCCCGGTGCCGGTGGCGAGCGCCATCGGCACGAAACCCAGGGAGGCGACCAGCGCGGTCATCGCCACCGGCCGCAGCCGGGTGAGGGCGCCCTCGCGGATCGCCGCCCGCAGCGGCCGGCCAGCGGCGACGAGCTGCTTGATGAAGGTCAGCATCACGAGGCCGTTGAGCACCGCCACCCCCGAGAGCGCGATGAACCCGACCGCGGCCGGCACCGACAGCGGCATCCCCCGCAGCCACAGGGCCGCGCTGCCGCCGGTGAGCGCCAGCGGCACCGCGCTGAACACCAGGAGCGCGTCCCGCGCGCTGCCGAGCGCCGAGGTGAGCAGCAGGAAGATCAGGAAGAAGCACACCGGCACCACCACGGTGAGCCGCGCCTGAGCCGAGGCGAGGTTCTCGAACTGGCCGCCCCAGGTGACGTACGAGCCCGCCGGCAGGGTCACCTGCGCGGCGACCTTCGCCTGCGCCTCCGCCACCAGCGAGCCGATGTCGCGCCCGCGGACATTGGCGGTGACCACGACCCGGCGCCGGCCGTTCTCGCGGCTGATCTGGTTCGGCCCCTCGCTCACCGAGAACTGCGCCACCTGCCGCAGGAGCACGGAGGCGGCCTTGCCGTTCGCGCCCGGGGGGAGGGGGACGGGCAGGTTCTCCAGGGCCTCCCGGTCCTCGCGGACCTGATCGGTCAGGCGCACGACGATCGGCACGCGCCGGTCGCCCTCGAACACGACCCCGGCGTCCCGGCCCCCCATGGCGGCGCCGATCACGTCCTGGATCGCCCCGGTGCTGAGGCCGAGCCGGGCCGCCTCGGTCCGGTCGATCCTGATCTCGAAGACCGGCAGGCCGGTGATCTGCTCGACCTTCACGTCGTCGGCGCCCGGGATCCCGCGCAGGATCGCGGCGATCCTGTTGGCGGTCTCCAGCATCGGCTCGAAGGCGTCGCCGAACACCTTCACGGCGAGGTCGCCCCGTGTCCCGGCGAGCAGCTCGTTGAAGCGCAGCTGGATCGGCTGGGAGAACTCGTAGACGTTGCCGGCGAGCTCGCTCAAGGACGCCTCGATCCGCTCCTGCAGTTCGGCCTTCGACAGGCCCGGGTCGGGCCAGTCCGCCTGCGGCTTGAGCATCACGAAGGTGTCGGAGGAATTCGGCGGCATCGGGTCGGTGGCGACCTCGGCGGTACCGGTCTTCGAGAACACGTAGGCGACCTGCGGGAACTTGGCGATCGCCCGCTCCACCTTGAGCTGCATCGCCTGCGACTGGGTGAGGGAGGTGGACGGGATCCGTGTGGCGTTGAGGGCGATGCTCTTCTCGTCGAGCTGCGGGATGAACTCGGTCCCGAGCCGGGTGGCGAGCAGCCCTGCGCCCGCGAGGAGGAGCAGCGCCGTCCCGACAAACGGGGCGGGCGCCCGGATCGCCGCCGCGAGGACGGGCCGGTAGAGCGCCTTCAGGCCACGGACGAGGGGGTTCTCGGCCTCGGTGACCCGGCCGGTCAGCGCGATGGCGATCAGGGCCGGCACGAAGGTCAGCGACAGCACGAAGGCCGCCGCCAGGGCGAGGATGACGGTCAGCGCCATCGGCTGGAACATCTTGCCCTCGACCCCCGTGAAGGTCAGGAGCGGGACGTAGACCAGCATGATGATCGCCTGCCCGTAGAGGGACGGCGCGATCATCTCCTCGGCCGAGTCCCGCACCGTCTCCAGGCGCTCCTCCAGCACGAGCGGCCGCCCGAGGGCGTGCTGCCGCTCGGCGAGGTGGCGCAGCGCGTTCTCGGTGATGATCACCGCCCCGTCGACGATGAGCCCGAAATCCAGCGCCCCGAGGCTCATCAGGTTCGCCGAGATCCTCCCCTCGACCATGCCGGTCACGGTCATCAGCATGGCGGCCGGGATGACCAGCGCGGCGATCAGCGCCGCCCGGATGTTGCCGAGCAGCAGGAACAGGACGACGATCACGAGGGCCGCGCCCTCGGCGAGGTTCCTGCCCACCGTGCGGATCGTGGCCTCGACGAGCTGCGTCCGGTCGAGGACGGTCTGGACGACGATGCCGGGGGGCAGGGCCCGCCGGATCTGGTCCATGCGGGCATCGACGGCGGCCGCCACCGTGCGGCTGTTCTCGCCGATCCGCATCAGGGCGGTGCCGATGACGGTCTCCTGCCCGTTCTCGCTCGCCGAGCCGGTGCGCAGGTCGCGCCCGATCCGCACCGTGGCAACGTCGCGGATCCGCACCGGCACGCCGCCGCGGCTCGCCACGACGACGTCGGCGATCGCCTCCGGGCTCTCCAGGCGGCCGGCGGCGCGCACGACGTAGCTCTCGCCGTTATCCTCCAGGTAGCGGGCGCCCTGGTTGGCGTTGTTGGCCTGGAGCGCCCGGGCGACGTCCGCGAAGGACAGGTCGAGGGCGGTGAGCTTCGTGGGGTCCGGCTGGACGTGGTACTGCTTCTCGAAGCCGCCGATCCCGTCGACGCCGGCGACGCCCGGGACGGACTTGATCTGCGGCCGCACGATCCAGTCCTGCACCGTGCGCAGGTAGGCGACCTGCTCCAGTTCCGTCCTGAGCGCCTGGCCCTCCGGGGTCCGGTAGCTCCCGTCCGGCTGCCAGCCCGGCCGGCCCGCCGGCACGGTCGCGCGCTCAGGCAGCGGCGCGTACTGGACCGACCACATGTAGATCTCGCCGAGCCCCGTGGAGATCGGGCCCATCCGCGGCTCGACCCCGGAGGGCAGGTCCTCCCGCACCTGGGCGATACGCTCGGCGACCTGCTGGCGGGCGAAGTAGATGTCGAGGGACTCGGCGAAGACCGCGGTGATCTGCGAGAAGCCGTTGCGCGAGAGCGAGCGGGTGTACTCGAGGCCCTTGATGCCCGCGAGCGCCGTCTCGACCGGGTAGGTGACCTGCCGCTCGACGTCGGCCGGCGACAGGGACGGGGCCAGGGTGTTGATCTGGACCTGGTTGTTGGTGATGTCGGGCACGGCGTCGATGGGCAGCCGCGTGAGCGCGGCGGCGCCGAAGGCCGAGGCCAGCAGCACGAGGAGCAGCACCAGCCAGCGCTGGCGGACCGAGACGGCGAGGATGCGGCTGATCATCGTCCGTCTCCTCAGTGGGCGTGGCCGGCGTCGGCCTTGCCGAGCTCGGCCTTCAGCAGGAACGCGTTGCCGACCGCGATCTCGGCGCCGGGCTCGAGCCCGGCGGTGACCTCGTAGGCCTCGTCGTCGGAGCGGCCGAGGGTGACCGGCCGCTTCTCGAACCCCTCGGCCGTGCGCGCGAAGACGACGCTCCGGCCCTCGACGGTCTGGACCGCCGCCTTGGGGATCCGGACCGGGACCGAATCCTGCGCGATCTCGACCTCGGCGGTCACGAAGGTGCCGGGCCGCCACGCGAAGTCGGGGTTCGGCAGGGCGACCACCACCCGGGCCGAGCGCGTGTCGGGGTTGAGGAAGGGGCTGACGAAGATCACGCGGCCCTCCGCCCGGCGCTCCGTCTCGCCCGTCCGGCCGGGCGTGACCGTCACGCGGGCGCCTTCCCGGACCTGGGCGAGGTCCACGGTCGGCACCGACAGCTCGATCCAGACCGTGGAGAGGTCCGCCACCGTGTAGAGGTCGGCCGGATCGCCCTCCTTGCCGACCGCCGTGCCGACATCGACCTTGCGCTCGACGATGCGGCCGGCGAGCGGCGACCGCAGGGGATAGCGGCGCAGCGTCGACTGGTTCGGCGTCGCCTCGTCGCGCTTCTGGGCGGCCGCCACCTCGGCGGCGTCGAGGCCGAGCGCCGACAGCTTCTGGCGGGCGAGGTCGACCCGGAGCCGGTTCTCCAGATAGGCGGCCCGGGCGGTCTCGAACGCGGCCTCGGAGGCGCTGCGCGAGGCGAGCAGCTTCTGCTGGCGCTCGAAGTTGATCGTCTGCAGCTCGGCCTGGACCTGGGCGGTGAGGTACTCGCTCTTGGCGTCGGCGACCTCGCGGCTGTCGAGGATGGCGACGACCTCGTTCGCCTGCACGGCGTCGCCGAGGCGCTTGCGCATCTCGGCCACGGTCCCGACCACCCGGGCCGGGACCCGGGCGATCCGGTCGGTGTCGGGCGTGATCGTGCCGGGGACGAGGAGGTGGCGCGCCAGCGTGCCGCCCTCCACTCTGCGCGTGACGATGTCCTGGCCGGCGACCTGATCGGGCCGCATCCGGATCGTGCCCGCCTCGTGAGGCTCGTCGGCGCCGTGCGCGTCGCCGTGCTCGTTGCCGTGCGCGTGGTCGTGGTCGTGGCCGGCGTGATCGTCGCCCGCGTGCGGGTCGGGCGCGGCTTTGGGCCGGTCCGGTGCGGCCGCCGCGTAGCGCTGATCGTGGTCGTCGGCCGGGGCTCGGGCGAGCCCGACGGACGTGAGGGTCTGCCGGAGACGGTCGGGCAGGGTCGGGGCGCCGGGGGCGGCGGCGCCGAGGGCGAAGCCGGCGGCCAGGAGTGCCGCGGCGGCGGCCACGGACAGGATGATGCGCATGGGGAAGCTGCTCGGCCGGGAGGGCGGGGTGCCGCGCGCGGCGGTCCCGGAGGGTCCCGTTCAGGTGTCGCGTGGGGGTGAACCCGGAGCCGGTTCGGCAGCCGGGCGGAGCGCCGCCCGCGGGCGGCGTCAGCTCACGCGCGCGGAGGCCGCGGCAGGCGGTCGGGACTGACGGAGGGGCGGCCCTGGGCGAGGGCGCCCGGCAGCACCCGGCCCGGAGCGGCCGGGGGCGCGATCTCGGTCGCCTCCAGGCGGGCCGCCTGATGGCAGCCGCAATGGAGGTGCTCCGAGAGGCCGGGATCGACGGTCGCGGGCGCCGCCGGCGCGTCGAGGGCCGGGCCCTGGCCCCGGTCGTGGTGGCCGCCCGCGTGGAAGGCGAGATCCGCCGCGAGGCCGACGCCCGGAGCGGCGACGGTCAGCGCCAGGACGAGCGCGAGCGCGCGGGCGGCGAGCGCCCACCAGCCCCGCGCCCCGGCCGGGCGCCTATGCCGAACCCCGAAGGTCATCGCGGCCCTTATGATCCATCCGAGGCCGGGGGCACAAGGTCCGGGGTGCCGGCCCCGGACCCCTCAGGCCGCCAGCTTGAGGACCCACTGGTAGAAGTCGGCCCAGGTCTCGGCCTGGGCCGGCGGCTCCGCGGCCGGGGACCGGTCGGGCTCGGCCGCGGCCCGGTCGCGGACGTCCCGGGGGGCGCAGCCGAACTCCGCGCGGAAGGCCTGGGTGAAATGCGCGGGGCTCTCGAAGCGCCAGCGATACGCCACCTCGGAGATGCGGGCGAAGCGCCCGTCGCCGGTGGCGAGGTCGCGGTAGGCGCGGGCGAGCCGGCGCTGCCGGACGTAGCCGGAGACCCCCCCGAGGGGGACGAACAGCCGGTAGAGGGCGCTCCGCGAGACGCCGAACCGCCGCCCGATCGTCTCGGCGGACAGGTCCGCGGAGGCCAGCTCGGCCTCGATGAAGCGCCGGATCGCGACGAGCAGAGGCGCCCGCTCGGGCGGCTGCGTGCCCCCTCCGTCCTCCGGCAGGCCCAGGGTCGCCGCGCCGAGCAGCGCGGCGGTGGCCTCGGCCGCCGCCGCGGCCTCCGGCTCCGAGAACCCGGTCGCGTGCGCGCTCAGGGAGTGCAGGTGGTCGCTGAGCATCCGGCCGAACGGGGTCGCGCCCCGGATCACCGAGCCGTGCAGGGCGTCGAGGCCGCTCTGCCGGGATCCGAAGAGCGGGCGCGGCAGCACCACCGTGATGGCTTCGTAGTCCGTGGAGGCGGCGGAGAGCGGCTGCGACAGGTCGAACAGGCAGATGTCGCCGGGGGCGCAGTCCCGCTCCCGGCCGCCGATCGTGACCCGGGACTGCCCGGAGACGCGCATGTGGGCGACGATGTGGTCGACGCCCATCCGGGCGGTCAGGGCCCGCGCGCGCACGAACCGGAGCCCGGAGGCGCGGGCGCTGCAGACGATCGCGGTGCCGAGGTGACGGACCCGGGACTGCCCGCGGAAATCGGGTAGGTCCTCCCGGCGGATCGTGAAATCCCAGAACGGCGCGACGGCGTCGCGCCAGTCGTCGGCCTGACGATGACCCGGGCTCTCGCCCCTGAGCTGCAGGATCGGTTTCGGTCGCATCGCCCGTGTTAGTCCTGACCGGGCGCGGCCCGGTCACGCCGACAATATGGCGATTCTGTCTGCCCAGAAAAGTGGCACTCCGTTCCAATCACCGGACTCCGCGCCGTGCCCCGTCCCGGCGCGGTCGGCGAGAGGCCGGCAAGGGGCCGGCAAGGGGCCGGCAAGGGGCCGTGAAACAGAACGTCCCGCAGGCCGGGTGGCCGCGGGACGGTGAGTTGCACGGTTGTGAGGATCGAGGGCTTCGACCCTTATGGTTAACCGGCGGTTACCGGCCGCTCGGGGCCGCGCCGCTGCCGGTGGCGCCGTTGCCGGTGCTGTTGTCGCCCGCGGGGGCGCCGGGAGACGAGGTGTTGCCGTTGGGCGTGCTCTGCGCGGCGGCCATCCCGGCGCTGCCGGCAACGAGGGCGAGGGCGAGCAGGGCGGACTGAACGGTGCGGCTGGTCATGGCTCTCCTTGGATCCCGAGCGGGGTCTCGACGCGGGTCGTCGCCGTGCCGGCTTGTGCCGGCGTCGGCTGGAGAACCGCACCCCGGCGGCGCCCGTTCCCGCCGGGGCCGGGCCGGCGCGAATCGGCCGCAGCCGCCCGCGGCCGCGCGTCGGGAACACCCGCGAATCCCGCGAGCTTGTCCGAGGGTCGAGACCGGGAGCGTGGCGTGAAGGTGTTCCGGATCATGCAGGCGGCGACGGGCGCGATTCTCTGGAGCGGTGCGGCGCTCGATCCGATGGCCGCCCTCGACGCGATGGCGCGCGCCGCCGGCTTCCGCGACCGCACGCGGATCCCGAACCATCTGCGGGCCGGCGGCCTCCACGTCGAGGAACTGCAGGCCTGATCCCGCCGCGCCGGCGGACGAGTCCGGAGGGAGACCATGACCAAGCTGTTCATCGCGCAGGTGCGCGACGCGGGCGGCGAGCGGCCGCTCGTGACGGTCCGGGCCGAGGCCGAGGGCGAGGCGCGCCTGTTCCTGGCGGCCGCCTATCCGGACGCCGAGATCGCCCACGTCGCCGAGCCCGGCGACTGGACGAGCGACGCCGATACCGGATCCCGGGCCGGGGACATCCGCGAGCATGCCGGCGTCGCGTGGCAGGCCCCGTCCAGCCTGGCGGACTGAGGCGCGTCCGCCGGGCCGCGGTGCCCGTCCCGGCCGCCGGGGCCGGTGCGTACCGGGAGAACCTGAGGAGAACTTGGAGAGAACCTGGGAATAGCCTGGGGAGAATCCGGCGGTGCCGACAATTCAAGCGATCCCGTTCACGCGTCCCTAGGGCTCCGCACCGACGGTGGTGCATGCGTTCCGCCGATCCGACACCGCGCCTGTTCGCGGCCGCGGCCGCCCTCACCGGCACCGGGATCCTGATGTGCCGGACCGAGCCGTCCTGGGACGGGATCCTGATCGGCCTGTTCTGCCTCGGGCTCTGGGCCCTCGGCACCCTCGCGGCACGGCCTGGCCGACCGGTGCGTTCCGCGCCGCGGATGCGGCCCATCGTGCTGGAGGCGGTCGTCGTCGAGACGCCCCGGTTCCCGCCGGAGCTGCTGCCCGCGCCCCGCCCCCCCGCGGCCCGGGACCGTGCCCTGGCGGGCCCCTCCCGCCTGCCGGAGCTCCCGTCGCACCGGCAGCGCGTGGTCGAGCGCTACACCCGCAGGCGCGGTTGAGCGCGGCGAGGTGGCCGACCACACCGCGAGCGCGTCGCGACGGCCGACCGGCACGACGCCCTCGTAGGCGATCCGGAGACGATCCCGGACGCCGACGACGCGGCGGGCGAGGCGGCCTGACGGAGCCAGGGCGGCGTCCGACCGCCGGGCGATGCCCGTCCGCGCGGGATGTTGGGGGCGAGCGCGAGAGGCACCGCGCGGGATCGCCCGCGGGCCGGACCGATCTGGTATGGATCGCGCTCGACGCGTCGTACCGAGAGAGGCCGGCGCCCGGGATGCTTGCGCCACGCCCGTTCCGGCGGCGCGCGGGTCCCGTGACCGGACGGGAGATCGCCACATGGCCACGCCCGAGACCCAGGCGCCCTACCGGCTGCAGTGCATGATCCACCGGGAAAGCGCCGGCGGCATCATCATCCACGACGAGCAGATTCCCGGGCCCCTCGTGGAGGCGGCGGTCGCCGCCGCCAAGGCCCGCTTCGCGGAGCTGCGCGCCGGCCGCGCGGGCTCGGCGGCCCTGCGGGATTCCGCCGGGCGGGTGGTCTGGTCGGCCCGGCAGGACGCCGCGACGTCCGGCACCGGGGGATCGGCAGGCCGGTAGGCTTCGGACCGACGCGCCGTCAGGTGAGGTGGCGCGGCTCCAGATCGATCACAGGGCCGCCCACGTCGAAGAACTCGTCCTCGTACGGGAGCGCCTCGTCCAGCTCCTCGGCCTCGCGCCGCCCGAACGGGATGACCGCGGACAGGATCCCGAGGCAGAGCGCGCCGGCAACGAAGGCAATCAGGATCGCGATGCTCATGACGGAACACTCGGGCGTCGCCGGCGGCGGAGTCGGGCCACCGCGAGACTAAGGCCCGGCTCGCGCACGCCGCAACCGAAATCACCGCCCGTTCGCTCCGGATCGCCCAGCCCGCACGGCGGGCGCGGCCGCAGCGCGCGGCACGGGCTCGCCCCGCGATCTCCGGAAGACCGGGAGGCCGCCCCCGGTCGCGGAGCGCGTCCGGGCGATCCGGGACGGGCCTCACCGCGGCGTCGAAACCTGATCCTGCTGCCGGTCGACCGCGTCGCGGACGCCGCGGCCGGCCATGAGGATCTCGGTCATGAACGCCGCGATCGCCGCCACGGTGCAGACCAGCGCCGCTCCGAAGCAGGCGAACAGGACGGACGCGGTCGCCGCGTCGCGCAGCGCGCCGACGAACAGCGTGAGCACGGCAAGACCGATCAGGCCGCCCGCCAGCGAGGCCAGGACCACCGCCACGTCCAGCACGAAGGAGCGCCGCCGCAGGAAGGTCAGCCGGCGGGCGAGGCGGCCGGCCTCGGCTTCCGTCGCCCGGGCGGCCTCCGCCGAGAGGCTGTCGACCTTGTCGGAGATCCGGCCGAGGCGGGTCGAGAACACGTTGAGCAGCGTCGCCAGCGCCGACAGCAGGAAGGCGGGCGCGAGCGCCACCTGGATGATGTGGGCGATGCTGTCGGGCTCGGTCGCGCTGAGGGAGAAGCCGAACATCGGCGGGCTACGCGGGCGGACGCGCCGCGCCCCGCCTCCGCCGGCCGCCGGGACGGACGGCGGCGCGGCTCCGGACCGGGCGGATCACCACAGGAGGCCTTCCGCCTGCAGCCCGGCCACGAGCAGGCACAGCGCCGAGAGGAACGCCACCGCGAGATACGGGGCCGGCGTGTCGGTCATCGAGGCCTCCCGGCCGGCGCGGGGCCGGCATCCCCGATCCCGGTCCGGGCCCGGAGGGCCGGCATCGAAGGCAGCGCGACGGGGTGCATGCGCGTCTCCTGAAATCTCCACCGACGACGAGGCCGGCAGATAGGGCCTGCGGCGCGCCGGAAAAGCCGCGGCCGCCGCGCCGCCCCGGCGCGGCGGCGCCTTCTCCACAGGCCGGGAGACCGGCGCCGCGCCGCCGCCGATCCCCCGCGAGATCTGCCGGTTCCGAGGAGATCGATCCGGCCGCGGCCGCGCGCCAAGACCCGGCGATGCGCGATCAAGACTCGGGCCAGTCGGGCGGCCGGTTTCATCTGTGCAGATCCGCGGCCGGACGCGCGAGTGGTGCCCGCACAGAGGCGCGATGGCGTCCGAAAGCCCCGCAATACGGGACGGGATCGCGCGAGATCTGCGGCGCCGCCCGCACCCGCGCGCCCGGGGATGCGCGGGCACCACCCGTAAATTAATGTTAACCGCTCGCGGGATCGCGATCGGGCTTGCGGGCCGCCGACCGGTAGGATTTATTAAACCTCGAAGCTTCCTGGTTGGTCCTGGGAACGTTCACCGACAAACTGAAGCCCCGTCCGCTCGAGCGCGACGGGGCATTTTGTTTCTGGAAACATTCGGATACCGAAGTTCTTCTCGGGCTAGACCAGTCGATTTCGCGATGTGCTCCAGCGCACCTGGCTGTTTCGGGGTCAAAGACCCGATTCCGAGCTGTTGCAGCGATGCACTATCGCCCCGGCACGTCCTGGCGTTCTGTCCGCCCCGCACACATCCCGCCCAACGGGAGACAGAGGACCAGATGATCAAGAAGCTTCTGCTCGCGAGCGCCGCCACGGCTCTCCTGACCGGCGCCGCCTCGGCCGCCGACCTGCCGCGCCGCGCCGCCCCGCCGCCGGTGTTCACCCCCGTCCCGGTCTTCACCTGGACCGGCGCCTACTTCGGTATCAACGCCGGCTACGCCTTCGACGCCAGCAGCAACAACACCAACAGCTTCGGCGTGCCCGCCCCCTACGGCAACGGCACCACCGCCTTCTTCAGCCAGCGCAACCAGGAAGGCTTCACCGGCGGTGGCCAGGTTGGCTACAACTTCCAGTTCACCCCGGGCTCCGGCATCGTCGTCGGTGTCGAGGCCGACGCCCAGTACCTCGACTTCGGCCGCAGCCGGAACAACGCCTTCCTCGTCGGTCCGCTGGCCCCCGGCTACTACGTCACCGACCCGCGCGGCCTCTCCAGCCTCGACTTCTTCGGCACCGTCCGCGGCCGCATCGGCTACGCCTTCGACCGCGTCCTCGTGTACGGCACCGGCGGCTTCGCCTACGGCTCGGGCAGCGCCGACCGCTCCTTCGGCGGCTTCGCCGGCAACGACAGCTTCCGCACCGGCTACGCGGTCGGCGGCGGCATCGAGTACGCCCTGCCCACCGACTCGTTCCTGAACTTCTTCCGCTCGAACGCCGTGACGCTCAAGGTCGAAGGCCTGTACGTCAACCTCGACCGCAACACCCGCAACCAGGGTGCGTTCGTCATCAACGCCGCCAACAACTTCCCGGTGGTGTACAACAACATCGGCCGCCGCGACGACGAGTTCGCCGTCATCCGCGCCGGCCTGAACTACAAGTTCGGCTCGTACTAAGATCCACCCGCGCGCCGTCCCGACCACCGGGACGGCGCGCGGGCCTCTGGACAGGCCGCATCCCCTCTCGACCTGAGCATCCCCAGCCCGATCAAACTGGCCGCTTGAGCCGAGGAGCGTCCCGGGAGCCATTCCCGGGACGTCTTGCGTCGGGGGCGAGGGCCCGCCGCGGCGCGCCTCAGGCGTGGACCGCGTGCTCCAGCTGCGCCTTCGACATCCGCGACCGGCCGGGCACGTTCTGCGCCCGGGCCTTGCGCATCAGCGCGGCCTTGGTCGTTTCCGCCTTGCCGGACGCCTTGGCGGCAGACTTGCCGGTCGTCTTGCCGGACGTCTTGCCTTTTCCGGACGCCTTGGTGGACTTGCCGTCCTCGCGCGCCGCGGCGGCCTTCTCGGCGGCGGCCTTCGGCTGCTTCGAGAACTGCTTGCCCTTCCGGGTATCGGCGCGCTTCTTGGCCGTGCTGGCGGCGTATTCCGTGTCGGTCAGGCTCTCGCGGGCCTTCTTGGGCAGGTAGCGCTCGCCGGTCTTGCCGCTCTCTTTGCCAGACTTCGTGCCCCACTCCTCGTCGGTCCATTGCTGGAGATGGTTGTCGGCCGACTTTTTGCCGGCGTAGCCGCCGCCTTCCTTCTTGTATTCGGCGGTCGCGATCTGCGCCTTGCGCGCCGACCACTGGCCGGGCTTCCCGCCCTTCTCGGACTTCGTGACCTGCGTCTTGACCTTGTCCCACAGTTTCGGGTCGGTCTTCTTGGCGGTTCCTGACATCGGCGCCTCGTGAAAAAGATTTGGCAGACAACACGGGCCCCGCGGCCGTGTTCCTGCGGCGCGTTCGCCCGACCCGCACCCTCCCGCATCTCCACCCGCGCAGCGTCCGCCGTCGTGGCCGGGGCCGCCGGATACGCCGGCCGCCTGACGGGTTGGCCCTCAGGGGATCAGGCCCATCGCGAGGGATGCAGCATGGCGGACACGCCGGACGACACCCAGGCCGAGCGGATGCCGCACGGCGAGCCGGAGCGCGCGGGCCTGGCCGACAGCCCCCGCGACACCGCAACCGGCACGGTCAGGCCGCAGGACGGCCCGATGGAGCGGGCCGGCACCGAGAAGGAGGAGGCGCGCCAGGGCGGGACCAGCCTCGGCGCGGAGCGCGACCGGCCGGGCGGAGGCCGGGGCTGAGCACCGCCATCGAGACAGCACGCGAGAGAGGAAGACGCAGCATGCAGATCCGGCACAAGCCCCTGCGCGAGCAGGTGATCGTCATCACCGGCGCCTCCAGCGGGATCGGCCTCGCCACGGCCCGGGCGGCCGCCCGCTGCGGCGCCCGCGTCGTGCTGGCGGCCCGGAACGGCGCCGCCCTCGACGACATCGTCCGCGACATCCAGGAGCGCGGCGGCGAGGCCCGGGCCGTCGTGACCGACGTGTCCCGCCGCGAGGATGTCGAGGCGCTGGCCGCAGAGACCGTGCGCGCCTACGGCGGCTTCGACACCTGGGTCAACAATGCCGGTCTCTCGATCTTCGGCCGCCTCGAGGAGGTTTCGGACGAAGACCATCGCCGGCTGTTCGACGTCAATTTCTGGGGGATCGTCTACGGCTCGACGGTGGCGCTGCAGCACCTGAAGCGGACCGGCGGCGCGCTGATCAACCTGGGCTCCGTCGCCTCCGACCTCGCCTTGCCGATCCAGGGCATGTACTCCGCCTCCAAGCACGCGATCAAAGGCTTCACGGACGCGCTCCGGATGGAGCTCCAAGAGGAGGGCGCCCCGGTCTCGGTGACGCTCATCAAGCCGGCCTCGATCGACACGCCGTTCCCGGAGCATGCCCGGAACTACATGGCGCAGGCGCCCAAGCTGCCGCCGCCGGTCTACGACCCTGCCGACGTCGCCGACGCGATCCTGTACGCCGCGGAGCACGGGCCCCGCGACCTCTACGTCGGCGGCGGCGGCAAGCTGATGAGCGCGCTGCGCAAGCGGGTCCCCGCGGCGACCGACTGGATGGGCGCCCAGGTGATGTCGCGGAGCCAGACGGCGGGCGCGGCCGGCAAGCGGCGGGACGGCGCCCTCCACGCGGCCGGCCGCGACGGGGCCGTGCGGGGCGGCTCGCCCCATCACGTCATGCGCAGCGCCTACACCCGGGCCTCGATCAACCCGGTCCTGACCGGGATCCTGCTGGCGGGGGCCACCGCGGCCGCGGCCTCGCTGCTGGGCCGCGCCGACCGCCGCTAGAGCCCCGCCGCGGCGCCCGCCCCCGCGCGGGCGCCGGCCGGAATGTTTGTTTCTAGACGATGATGGCGGAGGTCAGCCGACATTCAGGCCCGATGACCATTCTGACCGGGTCTTGCGCCGGGCCGAACTGGCGCGGAGCCGAACAGAAGGTCTGATGATGATGCACGTGAAGATGATCGCGGCCGCCGCGGCTGTCGTCGGCGGCCTCGGCCTGGCCTCCGCCGGCGCGGCGCCCCTGGCGCCCGCCGGCGCCGATACGCTCACCGGCCCCGCCGCGGTCAGCACCGTCGCCTTCGGCTGCGGCCCCGGCTGGGCGCCCGGCCCGTACGGGCGCTGCCGGCCGATCTACCGGCGGCCGCGCTTCTACGGCCCGCGCTGCTTCTTCCGTCCGACCCCGTGGGGACCGCGGCGCGTCTGCCGCTAAGGTCGCGCAGGCACGCATCCCGACGCGCGGGTCCGGCGCCGAACCGTGACCCGACCCGCGGGTTGATCCAGGGGCAGGTCCCGTCTCCGAGGAGGCGGGGCCTGCCCCTTCCCGTTGGCGGTGATGCGGGCCGGCAGCGCCGGGGATGCCACGACCGGGACCGCGGACGGTCCCGCTCCGGTTGGACATGGCCATGGCCCAGGATCAGAGCGGCGGCGCGAACCCCTCGGCGGCGGAACGGGCGGCGGCCGAGCGCGTCGCCCGCAAGCGCCTCGGTCCGGACGGCTGCCCGGAACCGGCACCCGACCGGCGATCGCCGTCCGGACAGGCCCGCCGGAGCGAGGCCGCGGCGCCGGACCGCCGGGCGCCTCCGGGGCGGCCGGTCGCGACGCGCCACCGGCCCGAGAGGCTTCCCGAGTAGCGCCCCGAGTAGCGCCCCGAACATTCGCGTGCCCGGACGCGGGAATAAAGCCCGCCGCCGCCCGGTTCCCGATTGTGTGGCACAAGGCTGCAGGCAGGAGCGCGAGGGCAGGGACCCCATGGCTTCGCAGGCTCTCGACGGGGCGGGCCCGGCCCAGCCGCCGACATGACGACCCTGGCGCGCGCGCGCTTCAGCCAGCTCGTTCTCCCGCGCTTGGACGAGGGCTACCGGCTCGCGCACTGGCTCACCGGCAACGCCACCGACGCCGAGGACGTGATGCAGGAGGCGTGTCTGCGCGCCTACCGGGCGATCGAGGGGTTCGCCGAGGGCAATGCCCGGGCGTGGTTCCTGACCATTGTCCGCAACACCGGCTATTCCTGGCTGCAGCGGCACCGGCCGCGGGCGGTGGTCTTCGCCGACGACCTCGCCCCCGAGGCCCGCGCCGAGCTGGAGATCGGGGGCGCCCTGACCGAGGTCCCGGAGACGCCCGAGGCGACCCTCATCGCCCGCGACGACGCGGGGCAGCTCGCCCGGGCGGTCGAGGCCCTGCCGGTGGCCTTCCGCGAGGCGCTGGTCCTGCGCGAGTACCACGGCCTCAGCTACCGGGAGATCGCCACGGTGACGGGGGTCCCGATCGGGACCGTGATGTCGCGCCTCGGCCGCGCGCGGCAGCACCTGCTTGCACGGCTCGCGAAGGACGGGCGATGACCGACGACGAGACCCTCCTGCTCCTCAGCGCCTACGCGGACGGCGAGCTGTCGCCCGGCGAAGTCCTGGCCATGGAGCGCCGTCTCGCGGCGGATCCCGACGCGTGGGCCCTGGCGGAACGCCTCCGCGACCTCTCGGCCACCCTGCGCGGGCCCCTCGCGGGGCCGCCCGCCCCGGAATCCCTGCGGGCGCGCGTGATCGAGCAGATCGGCTTCACCGACCCGCCCCCGTCGCGCGGCCGCCTCGGAGGCCCGCTCGGGACCCGGCTCGGGTCCTGGGTCGGGACCTGGGTCGAGGCCTGGCTCGAATCCTGGCGCAGATCCCGGCAGGCGCTGGCCGCGACGCTGCTCGTCGGCCTCGTCGGCGGGGCCGCGCTCGGCAGCGGGATCGTCTATCTCGACCGCCCCGACGGCGCCCCGGATACCGGCGCGGCCGTGCTCGCCGGCCATCTCCGCGGCCTCGCGGCGCCCCAGCCCTTCGACGTCGCCTCCTCGGACCGGCACGTGGTGAAGCCCTGGTTCAACGGCCGGACCACCCTCGCGCCCGAGGCCCCCGACCTGTCCGACAAGGGCTTCCCGCTGGTCGGCGGCCGGGTCGACATCGTCGGCGGAACCCCCGTGCCGACCCTGGTCTATCGCCGCGACAGGCACGTCATCAGCGTCACGGTGGTCCCCGCCGCCGACGGCCCCGGCGCCGGCGAGGAGCGGCGCGACGGGTCCACGATCGAGCGCTGGCACCTCGGCGACCTCACCTACTGGGCGGTCTCGGACCTCAACCGGCGCGACCTGCGCGCCTTCGCCGACCTGTTTCAGTCCCGGACCGGGGGCCCGCCGGGATAAGGCGGGAATAAGGGACGCCAGTTTCGGGTTATTACTGATATCGTGATGTCGATCCGGCGAGGATCCCAGCGTGATCAGTCAATCCCACCTGCACACCCGCAGAGCCGAAACGATATCCGGGATCGGCTCCGCCCAGGAGCGGCGGGTTCAGGCCGGCGGCACCCCGGCCTTCCCGGACCCGACCCTCGTGGAGGCGGCGCTCCATCTCCTGGCGGAGCATCTCGAGCAGGGGCTGGCGGTGACCGACCGGTACGGGCGGGCCCATTTCCTGAACCGCGCGGCGCAGGCCTTCGTCACGCGCGGCCTCCTGTGCCTGGAGCACGGCGGCCTGCGCGGCGCGACGCCCGAGGACAGCGCGGCGCTGCGCCGGGTCATCGCCCGCTGCGCCGCGGGCCATCGCGGCGGCTCGGTGCGATTGGAGGGCGCGGGCGGGACGCTCCTGGTCGCCGCCTCGGCGATTCCTGGGACGCTCGGCCCGATCGGCGAGGGCGCGGTTCTCCTGCGTCTCACCGACCCCGGGACCCCGCGCCTGCCGGATCCCGGCATTCTCCAGGACCAGTTCGGCTTCACGCCCGCGGAGGCGGCCCTGGCCGTCGACATCCTGGCCGGGAACGACCTCGCGGCGAGCGCGACGCGCCGCCGGATCACCCGGAACACGGCGCGCGTGCACCTGCGCCACCTGTTCGAGAAGACGGGGACGCGCCGCCAGGCCGAGCTGGTGCGCCTGCTCCTGCTCTGCCCGCAGCCGATCGCGGACGCCTAGCGCACTCCGGCAAAAATATTCGCGCCGCGCGCCACCCTTAATCCGAACGGAGGATGCGCATAGTCCGCATTAAAGCGACGCTGATCCGGCCGATCGTGGACAAACCACGGATCTTTCGGCGCAACGGAGGCTGGATCATGATCCTCTCGTTCCTGAAATCTGCCCGGAAGAGCCGCATCGCGGCGCGAAATCTTCGCATTCTCTCGGCCCTCGACGACGAGATGCTGAGCGACATCGGCCTCGACCGGCGCACACTCCGCACGTTCTGCGAGAACGGCTGCGCGCACGTGCCGCCGCCGCCGAGCCAGGCCGAGACGCCCCGGGCCCTGATGATACCCGGTGGGCTCGGGATCGCCTTCCGCTGAACGCCCGCCGCACCGCCCGCTGCACCGCCTCGGGTCCGGCCGGACCGCTCAGATCTCGACGCAGATCTTGCCGAAGTGACGGTTGCTCTCCTGGTGGCGGAACGCCGCGACGAGGTCGTCGAGGGGGAAGCGGCGGTCGATGACCGGCCGCAGCCCGCAGGCGTCGATGCCGCGGATCATCTCGATCTGGTGGCGCCGGCTGCCGACCAGCACGCCCTGCAGCCGGATCTGCTTCAGGAGCGCCGGCACCAGCGGCAGCTCGCCCGCGACCCCCGAGAGGATTCCGATCACCGAGACGTGGCCGGCGACCCGCGCGGCGGCCATGGACTGCTCCAGCGTCGCCGGGCCGCCGACGTCGAGGACGTGGTCGACGCCGCGCCCGTCGGTCAGGCGCCGGGCGGTCTCGCCCCAGGCCGGGTCGGTGCGGTAGTTGATGACGTGGTCGGCGCCGAGACCGCGCAGGCGCTCCAGCTTGGCGTCGCTGGAGGAGGTGGCGATCACCGTGGCCCCCGCCGCCTTGGCGAATTGCAGGCCGAACAGCGACACGCCGCCGGTGCCCTGCACCAGCACCACGTCGCCGCTCTTCAGGCCGGCATCGGCGTGCAGCGCCCGCCACGCGGTGAGCGCGGCGGTGGTCAGCGTCGCCGCCTCGGCGTGGTCCCAGCCCCGCGGGGCGCGGGTGAAGGCGGTGGCGGGCGCGGTTACGCCCCCGCGGGCGTAGCCGTCGACCCCGTCGCCCGGCACGGTGGCGAAGCCCTCGACGCGCGGCGTGCCCTCCAGCCAGGTCGGGAAGAACGTGCTGACCACCCGGTCGCCCACGGCGAACTCGGTCACGCCCGGCCCCACGGCCTCGACCTCTCCGGCCCCGTCGGACATCGGGATGCGCGGCTCGCTCGGGCCCCACATCCCGCTGACCACCGCGTAGTCGTGGTAGTTGAGGGAGCTCGCCCGCAGGCGGACGGTGATCGCGCCGGGCCCGGGCTCCGGCACGGGCCGCTCGCCGAAGGTCACCGCGTCGAAGCCGCCGCCGGGCTGGACGATCACGGCCCGGGCTGTCGATCCGGTCATGGTGCACCTGTCGCTCCGCGGCCTCGGCCGCCGGGAGGCGGACACTGGCAGGCCCGGCGCGCGCCGTCGAGACGACGGGGCCGGGCCGTCCGCCGCGGGGCGGGGAGGGCGGCCCGCGCCGCGCGCCCGCAACCCCGTCCCGCCCGCGCCGCCCTTGCCGCTGCGCCGCGCCGGCGCCAAGGTCGCGGATCCCATCCCGTCCGTAGAGGGAGGACAGACCGTGTCGACCGAGCGCGTCGTTCTGACCGAAAGCATAGCGCCGACAGCGTCCAGGATCTTCACCCAGGCCGGGATCGGCGCCATCCGGCAGCTGTCGCGCGCGGTCAGCCCCGGGGACGCCGGCGAACTGGCCGACGTCACCGTCCTCGGCATCCGCTCGCGCACGCAGGTCACCGCCGCGCTTCTCGACGCCCTGCCCGACCTCGCCGCCATCGGCTGCTTCAGCGTCGGGACCAACCAGGTCGACCTCGAGACGGCGCGCGCCCGCGGCCTGCCCGTGTTCAACGCGCCGTTCTCGAACACGCGCAGCGTCGCCGAACTGACGATCGGCGAGATCGTGATGCTGCTCCGGCGCATCGTGCCGCGCTCGGTCGCGGCCCATGAAGGCGGCTGGGACAAGTCGGCCACCGGCGCCTTCGAGGTGCGCGGCAAGACGCTCGGCATCGTCGGTTACGGCAATATCGGCGCGCAGCTCTCGAACCTCGCCGAGGCGATGGGCATGCGCGTCATCTTCTACGACCTCACCGACAAGCTGCGCCACGGGAACACCGAGCCGGCCGAGAGCTTCGAGGCCCTGCTCGCCGTGAGCGACGTGGTCAGCCTGCACGTCCCGGAGACGCCGCTGACTCACGGGCTGATGGGCGCGGAGCGGATCCGCGCGATGAAGCCGGGCGCCTACCTGATTAACAACAGCCGCGGCACGGTCGTGGACCTGGACGCCCTGGCGGTGGCTCTGCGCGACGGTCACCTCGCCGGGGCCGCGATCGACGTCTTCCCGGTGGAGCCGACCTCCAACGCCGAGCGCTTCGTCTCGCCCCTGCAGGGGCTGCCGAACGTGATCCTCACCCCCCATGTCGGCGGCTCGACCGAGGAGGCCCAGGACCGCATCGGCGCGGAGGTGGCCCGCAAGCTGGTCGACTACGTCCAGACCGGCTCGACGCTCGGCGCCGTGAACTTCCCGCAGGTCCAGCTGCCGCCGCGCCTGTCGGGTGCGCGGTTCCTCCACGTGCACCGGAACGTGCCCGGCGTGCTCGGGCAGATCAACGCGATCTTCTCGGGCCGGTCGCTCAACATCGACGCGCAGTACCTGCAGACGGACGGCGAGTTCGGCTACGTCGTGGTGGACGCGTCCGTGCCGCCGGGCGAGGCGGACGCGGTGCTCCGCGCGCTGCGGGCCATCGACGGCACGGTGCGGACGCGGCATCTCCGGCCGGCGGCGTGAGGATCCGCGCGCCGCGCCGGACGTCGGCGACGGGTCGCGCGGATCCTCACGCCCGCAGGGCAGGGTTCGGCGCGGACACGACGCCCCCGCGCCCGCCGGCCGGCGACGCGCCGGTCACGGTCGCGGCAGGGTGTGCAGCGCTCGCAGGAAGGCGTCGACCTCCGCGCGGGTGTTGTAGAAGGCGAGCGAGGCCCGCACCGACTGGTCGACTCCGAACCGGCGCAGGGCCGGCAGGGCGCAGTGGTGGCCCGAGCGCACCGCGATGCCGTGACCGTCGAGGTGGTGGGCCACCGCCTCGTTCGTCTGCCCCTCGATCACGAAGGACATCACGCTCGCCTTCTCCCAGGCCGTGCCGATCAGGCGCAGGCCCTTCACGTCGGCGAGCCCGCCCTGCGCGTAGCCCAGGAGGTCGTGCTCGTAGGCGGCGATCGCCGGCATGCCGATAGCCGCGAGGTAGTCGAGCGCCGCTCCGAGACCGACCGCCCCGGCGATGTCGGGTGTGCCCGCCTCGAACTTCTCGGGCGCGCCCTTGTAGACGGTCTTCGCGAAGGTGACGTCCTCGATCATGTGGCCGCCGCCCTGCCAGGGCGGCATCGCCTCCAGCAGGTGGGTCTTGCCGTAGAGCGCGCCGATGCCCGTCGGCCCGAACACCTTGTGGCCGGAAAAGACCAGGAAGTCCGCGTCGAGGGACTGCACGTCCAGCGGCATGTGCGGCGCGGATTGCGCCGCGTCGACCAGCACCGGCACCCCGTAGGCGTGGGCGAGCTGGATGATCTCCCGCACCGGGTTCACGGTGCCGAGCGCGTTGGCCACCTGCGTCACCGAGACGATCTTGGTCCGGCCGGAGAGCAACGCCGCGTATTGCTCGAAGATGATCTCGCCCCGATCGTTGACCGGGATCACCCGGAGCGTCGCCCCGGTCTGCTGCGCCAGCAGCTGCCAGGGCACGATGTTGGCGTGGTGCTCGATGGTCGAGACGATGATCTCGTCGCCCGGGCCGACATTGGCCCGGCCGTACGAGTTCGCCACGAGGTTGATCGCCTCCGTGGTGCCCCGCAGGAAGACGATGTCGTCCTTCGTGGGCGCGTTGAGGAAGCGGCGCACCGCCGCGCGGCCGCCCTCGAACAGGTCGGTGGCGCGCGCCGCCAGAGTGTGGGCGGCCCGGTGGATGTTCGAGTTGTGCCGAGCGTAGAACTCCGAGGTCGCGTCGATCACCCCTTGCGGCTTGTGGGTGGTGGCGGCGTTGTCGAGCCAGACCAGCGGGTGGCCGTTGACGCTCTGGTGCAGGGCCGGGAAGTCCCGGCGGACATGCTCCACGTCGAAGGGCGCCGCCACCGGGCTCGCCCCCTGCGCGGCCAGGCGCGGCGCCGGGCCCGGGTCGCGGGCCGGTTCCACCCGGGGGCTCGCCGGCGCCCTGCGGGCCGGGCCGGGGCCGAGGTTCAGGAAGTAGTAGTCGCCGGCCGACGCCTCGGGCACCCGGGACAGATGGCCGGTCCGGGCGAAGCGCTCCTGCGCCGCATCGCGGCCGGCCTTCGACGGGTCGGCCGGCACGAGAGTCGGCGCGAGGGCGTGCGCGAAGGCGTTGGCGCGGGGATGGTCCGCGGCGATCTGCCGGTGCAGCTCCGGACCGCCGGGCAGGGCGGCCGCCAGCGCCGGGGCGCTGGCGAAGGAGAAATCGGGCAGCACGGGGCGCGGGCTCGCCGGGTGGACCGGCGGGATCGCCCCGACATCGGCGAGGGCCGGGCTCGCGGGTGCGAGGTTCGGCACGGTCGGGCCGGAGAGGCCCGGCAGGCCGACCGGCGGCGCCCCGAAGGAGCGCGCCGCCAGCGCGGAGGCGTCGGGCGGCAGGCCGGCGGGCTGGCCGCCCGCTGGGGCGGAAGGGACGCCCAGGGGCGCACTCGGCAGCGGCGCGCCGCCCGGGCCCTGGGGCAGGCTCTCGAGGGCCTGCGGGACCTGGGGGCCGGCGGGGAGCGCCGGCGCGAAGGGCCGGCTCGCGGCCTGACCCTGCCCGTAGATCTCCCGGGCGAGGCGTCCGACGAGATCCGCGTGGGCCAGCTCGCCCGGGCTCGCCCCGGGCAGCCCGAGGGCGACAGCCTCAGGCGTAGTCATGGTAGTTGCCCAGCAGCACGTTATCGAGGCGGGCGATCGCGTCCTCGACCAGCACGGCGGCCGAGAAGTAGCGGGTCACGAGGTGCGAGGCGATCGAGTGGTCGTTGGTGCCCATGTAGCGCACCGACAGGCCGGGCTCGATCTCGCCGGTCACGCCCGATTTCTGCAGGCCGACCACGCCCTGCTCGCCCTCGCCGACGCGCAGCAGCAGGATCGAGGTGGTCTCGGCCCCGGTCACCGGGTCGAGGTCGATCGGCAGCTTGTCGCTCGGCACCAGCGGCACGCCGCGCCACGTGATGAACGGCGCGCCGAACAGGTGGACGACGACCGGCGGCACGCCGCGGCGGGTCGCCTCCCGGCCGAAGGCCGCGATGGCGCGGGGATGGGCCACGAAGAAGGCGGGCTTCTTCCAGACCAGGGTCAGCAGCTCGTCGAGGTCGTCCGGGGTGGGCGGGCCGCCGCGGGTGGGGATGCGCTGGCGCGGGCCGACCTCGCCGAGAAGGCCGAACTGCGCGTTGTTCAGGAGCTCCCACTCCTCGCGCTCCTTCACGGCGTCGACCGTGAGGCGGATCTGCTCGCGGAGCTGGTCGATCTCGTTGGAGTAGAGATCGGTGACGCGGGTATGGGTGTTGAGGATCGTCTGGATGGTCGAGAGGTGGTACTCGCGCGGATCGACCTCGTAGTCCACGAAGGTCGTCGGCAGGCGCGGCTCGCCGGTATGGACCGCCAGCAGCTCGATCCCCTGCTCGCCGTAGGAGTTGGTGTGACCTTTGAGGCGGTCGCGCTCCTCGCGGTACTGCGCGATCTTGGCGCGGATCTCCTCGCTCTCCACCGCGGCGGCGTCGAGGGTCAGGAGGGTCACGGCCGACAGGGCCTTCACGGCCGGGGCGGGCGCGCGCTCACCGGCGAGGCCCGCATCGCCGAAATAGTCGCCCTTCGTGGCGAGCCCCTGGCGCAGGCGACCCTTGTAGGGGCCCGACAGGGTCAGCTCGACGGTGCCGTCGGCCACCACCGTGAGGCTGCGGCCGGCGGAGCCCTCCTCGTGGATCACCGTTCCGGCCTTGTGCCGGCTCTCGGTGAACTTGGCCGCCAGCGCCGCCAGCTCGGCATCGCCCAGCCGGCTGAACAGCGGCACGGCCCGCAGGGAGGCGGGACGGATCACCTTGCCGTCCCCCTTGTCCTCGGCGACGAGATCGATCCGGCCGGGGCGGGCCAGCACGACGGCGCGGCGGTTGACGCGGTAGACCCCGCCCGCCACGTCCACGAAGGGCAGGAGCCGGAGCAGCCAGCGCGGCGTGTTGGCCGCGTTCTGGACCGAGGTGACGGTCGCCGTCGCAAGATTGCGTGCCGCCGTGGCGCTCACGCTCAGACCCGGTCCACTCATCGTTCGTCCTCACTCCATCCAGGATTTCAGGCGCGCCGCGCCGATCCGCGCGGCGGCGGTGCGCCCCGCAGCCTGTGCGGGGCGGACGCAAGTCGTTCCGATCAGAACGCGACGACGATCGCTACTTGAGCGGCCGCACCGTCAATCAAATCATGTATTCTCTAGCAGTCCGACAGCCATCGTCGAACGCTCGGCCGGGCCGACTTCATCGTTGTTCCGGCGATGTCTGGATAAAGTCTGATTCGCCCAAGGGTCAACGGAATGATGTCCCTATTTTTCATCGATTCGTAGAAATGGATCCCGTGGTATGCACGACGAACAGGACACGACCGTCCTCAGACAGGCATGTCAGAGAACTTAATTCTACGGAGTCGCGCCCGGCGGCGGCGCCCGGACGACTTTGTTGTCAGGAAAAATCTTTCGCGCGTCTCAGATGCCGTCCCCGTAGCCGAAGGACTGGTCCATGCTGAGCGCCGGCTCCTCGTCGACGGGCAGGCGCGAGACGACCCGGGCCGGCACGCCCGCCACAGTCGTGTGGGGCGGCACGTCCTGCAGCACCACCGCGGCGGCCGCGACCTTGGCGCCCGCCCCGACGCGGATGTTGCCCAGCACCTTGGCGCCGACGCTGAGCAGCACCCCGCGCTCGATCTTGGGATGCCGGTCGCCGCTCTCCTTGCCGTTGCCCCCGAGCGTCACCGACTGGAGGATCGAGACGTCGTCGGCGATCACCGTGGTCTCGCCGATCACCACGCCGGTGGCGTGGTCGATGAACACCCCCGAACCGATCCGGGCCGCCGGGTGGATGTCGCAGCCGAACACCTCGGAGATCCGGCTCTGGACGTGCAGCGCCAGGGTCGCCCGGCCCCGGTGCCAGAGCCAGTGGCCGACCCGGTACGCCTCGAGCGCGGCGAGTCCCTTGTAGAACAGGAACGGGTCGAGGTAGCGGCGGCAGGTCGGGTCGCGCTCACGGATCGCCACGAGGTCGCGCACCGCGTGGGCGCCGGCCTGCGGGTCGGCCTCGAAGGCCGAGAGGCACAGGTCGCGCATCGACAGGCGAGCGAGGTCGCCGTCCCCGAGCCGGTGGGCGAGGCGGTAGGCGAGGGCCTGGGCCAGCGAGCGCTGGTCGAGGATCGTCGCCTGGATGATCCCCGCATAGAGGGGCTCCTCGATCAGGGCCGCCTCGGCCTCGGCGCGCAGGGCGGCCCAGACTTCGGCCTCCGCGGTGCTGCGGCTCGTGATGCGCAGGGGCGGCTGGACCACGGCCATCGTGGCGCCCGCGGCGGGCAGGGCAGCGTGATGCATCGGTCGTCGCCGATCACGGCAGGGGGCGGAACGGGCCGGGCCGGCCGCGCTCCAGGGCGTCGTGCCCCTGGACCGTCACGCCCACATTGGCCGGGGCGTCGCCCCGCATCATCGTCCCCGGGGCCATGGTGTCGTCTCCCTCGAACCGGTCGCGGTAGCGGCCCGATTCCGCCGCCGGCGGCGCCGGCGAGAAGTCTCTTCCGGATGCCCCGGCCCGGCGGAGAAGGTTTCGACCGCACGAGCGCGTTGCCGGAGCATTGTTTCGCTAAGTTGTTGTTACAAAATGATATTCAGGCATCGCGCCGGCTTTGGCAAGTCCCGGGAGCCGGCCGTCGCCGACCGGCACCGGCGATCGATCGCGGCCGCGATCCGGGCATATCTCCGCCGACCCCGTGCTTCTGCTCCGGCTCGCGGCTTCGACGAACAACCTGCGCTGCAAGTCCTCGCCAATTTGGCAGCACATTCTCGGGCCTGGCGTCTACATTGACGGCGTCGACATACAGTCGATGCGGAGCCCAACGGAGGTTTGCCGTGATCACCAGCAAGGAACGGTTCGCCCGGATGACTGCGCCGTGTCTGCCGTGTTGCCGCGTCCAAGAGGAGGAGAGCGCACGACATCAGACACGCGAGGCGACCACCGATGCTGACCTATGACACGACCCGGAACACCCGTCCCGACCTGAGCCCCGAACCGGCCGCCGCCCTCGGCCGGGCCCTGTCCCGGAGCGTCCGCTCCCATCCCTCCCACGAACGCGCCGCCCTCGCGAGCGCCCTCGACGACGGCCTGATGCCCGACGAGGTCGCGCAGATCCTCGCCGGCCGCCCGGTGGCCGAGGCCTTCCCGATCCGCTGGGGCGAGAGCCCGGAAGCCTACGCGTCCCGGGCCGTGTCCGAGATGTTCGTCGCCTACCTCCAGTAGGCGCGTCGCTGCCGGCCGCGCCGGCCTCTCCGACCACGAACGATGGAAACCTGCCATGTCGGTCTTCCCCCGCGGGTGGAGGCGCTGGACGGGGACGGCCGCCTGCGCGCTCGCCCTGGCGCCCGCCCTGGCGCTCGGTGCCGCCGGCCCGGCCGCGGCCGGAAACCCGCCGAAGGGCCGCGGCGCGGCCGGCGTGCCGGACGTCCCGGCCCGGCTCACGGTCGGGCCGGGCGGACGGGACCTGAGGCTCGCGGGCGATCTCGCGGCCGGGGTCGCCGCGCGGGTCCGGGCCATCCTCGCCGCGCACCCGCGGATCGCCCGGATCCATCTCACGAGCGACGGCGGCCTCGTGGAGGAGGGGGCGGCGATCGGGGCGCTCGTGGCGGCCCGCGGCCTCGCCACCTACGTCCCCGACGCCTGCGCCTCGGCCTGCACGCTGATCTTCATCCGCGGCCGGACGCGCTACCTCGCGACCGGCGGCCGGCTCGGCTTCCACGCCCCCTACGAGATCGGGGCGCGGGGCCGGATGCACCCGGTGGATTCCGCGCCGGAGCGGGCGGCCTACCGGGCCGCCGGCCTGCCGGCGGCCTTCGTGACGCGGGCGCTGGCGGTGCCCCCGGCCGGGATCTGGATCCCGACGGACGGGGAGCTGCGCGCGGCCGGCATCGTCACCGAGGTCGTCGGACCGGACCGCTTCCCCGATTCCACCCTGGACGCGGATCCGAGCGCGGCCGGGGCGCGGGCCGCGATCCTGCGGAACCTGCCGATCCTGCGCCAAGCCGAGGCGGCGGGGCTCGACCCGATCGCCCGGTGGTACCGGGACGGCTACGCCGCCGGCCGGCCGGAGGCGGAGGCCGCCGCGGGGTTGAGGTGGATGGCCGCCGGCTACCTGCAGCGGCGCTTCCGGTCGGCCGACGACGCCGTCGTCCGCGCCCTGGGCCAGCGGATCCTGGCGACGCTGGAGCGGGCCGGCGCGGGGGACGCGGCGGCCTGCGGCCTCCTCGCGGCCGGCGACCTCGTGGCGCTCGACGCGCGGCTGCGGGCCGAGCGGCCCGCGTCGCACGGGCTCGCCCCGCTCCTCGCCCGGACACGGGCCGCGCGGCCGGACGGGGCGGCCGCGCCCGCCGCGGATCCGGGCACCGCGCGGTCGATGGCCGCAGCGGCGGCCCCCTCGGGCGACTGCGCCGCCCGGATCGCCGCGACGCGGCGGGCCCTCGACCTTGCGGCCCGCGAATCGGCCGCCGCGCTGCGGGCCGTGTTCCTCACGGAGCCGCAGCGGATCCTGGCGAGCCGCGACGGGCCGTAGCGGCCCGCCGACCCTCGACACGCCGCGCCGGCGCCTATCTTCGCACCCGCGGCACGCCCCGGACGGGCGCCGGCCGCGGGGAGATGGGGGTTCGACGGATGCCGGATTATCGCCTGCGCGGGGCGGTCCGTGGCGAGGATGGTGAGATCGGCGCGCCGCGCGTCGACGAGGTGCTCACGGCCGCGGACGCGAAGGAGGCGGTGCGCCTCGCCAACAGCCGCTCGCTGACGATCGAGGACGACGCGGTGAACGCCCTGTGGCTGGTCGACGCCCACGGTACCCTGCTCTGGTCCCTGCGCCGGGCCGACCGGGAATCCTGACGCGAGGCCTGATGCGAGGTCTGACGCGGGCCGGCACCGTCAGCCCGATGCGCGGCGGCCCGTCTCCGGCAGCGCGGCGGCCCCGGCATCGTCGGCGCCCCCGAGATACAGGGACCGGACGTCGTCCCGCGCCCGCAGGGACGCGGCGGTGCCGGCCAGCGCGCTGCGCCCGTTCTCCAGCACCACGGCATGGTGGGCGTGGCGCAGGGCGAGGTGGACGTTCTGCTCGGCCACCAGCAGGGTCAGACCCTCGGCGCGGTTCAGGCCGGCGAGCACCCGGTAGATCTCCTCGACCACGCGGGGAGCGAGCCCCATGGACGGCTCGTCGAGGACGAGCAGCCGGGGCCGCCCCATCAGCGCCCGGCCGATCGCCGCCATCTGCTGCTCGCCGCCCGAGAGCAGGCCGGCGGCGACGCCCCGCTTCGCGGCGAGCCGCGGGAACAGGCCGTAGACCCGGTCCAGATCGGCGCGCACGCCGCCGCGGCCCGTACCGCGCCCGAGCCCGCCCGCCACGAGGTTTTCCTGGACGCTCAGGCTCCGGAAGCAGTGGCGCCCCTCCAGCACGCCGACGAGCCCGGCGCGGACGAGGACGTCGGTCCGGGTCCGCGTCACGTCGCGCCCGTCATAGGCGAGGCGCCCGGCCGTGACCCGGCCGCGCAGGGCCGGCAGCAGGTTCGACACCGCCCGCAGCAGGGTCGTCTTGCCGGCGCCGTTGGCGCCGACCAGGGCGACGATCTCCCCCGCCCGGACCGCGAGGTCGACGCCGTGCAGGGCGTGCACCGCCCCGCCGTAGACGACCTCCAGGGCCTCGACCTGCAGGAGGGGCAGCGCGGTGCTCACCGGGCGCTCACCGGGCCGCCGCGGCGGCCTGCTTGCCGGCCGCGTCCGCGGCCTCCTCGGCGGCGCAGTCGCGCGGGGTGATGCCGCGCTCCTTGGCGTAGGCGGTCGCGGACGCCTCGATGATCGGGCGCAGGCTCGCCCAGTCGGGGGCGATCCAGTCGGACACCACGGTCCACTTCGCCCCGTCCCATTGCTGGAAGGTGACGCGGCCCTCGCCCTCGTGGTTGGCGCAGGTGACGTTGATCGAGTGGAACAGGCCCTTGGCGCCGAGCGCCGCCACCCGGGCCTCGTCGAGGCGCAGGTGCTCGAAGCCCCAGCGCACCTCGTCGCCGGTGAGCGTCCGCTGGCCGAACCGCGCTTGCGCGATGCGCACCGCCTCGACGTTGAGGATGCCGTTCAGCACCCCGAGATTGTGGTAGACGCTGCCGATCCGCTTCCGGTCGGCGAGGTTGCCGTTGCCGGCCCCGTAGACCCTGCCGACGACCTCCTGGATCACCGGGTAGGCGGTGCCCGAGGCCTGGGTCGTGATGGCGACGTAGCCCTTGGCGGCGTCACCGGCCGGGATCACGTCCTCCTCCGAGTTCGACCAGACATTGCCGACGATGCGGTCGGCCGGGAAGCCGGTCTTCTGGGCGGTCTTCAGGGCCACCGGATTCATCACGCCCCAGCCGCGCAGCACCACGAAGTCGGGCCTCAGGCGCCGGATCGTGAGCCACTGCGACTGCTGCTCGTTGCCGGGATGGGGCACCTCGATCTGCGCGACGGTGAAGCCGTAGCGCTCGGCGAGCCGCGCGTAGATCGGGATCGTCTCCTTACCGTAGGGCGAGCCGTGGTAGAGCACCGCGACGGTCTTGCCCTTCAGCTTGTCGAGGCCGCCCGCGCGGGTGCCGAGATACTGGATGATGCCGCTCGTCTCGCTGTAGGGGTTGAGCAGCAGCGGGAACACGTAGGGGAAGACGCGCCCGTCGGTGGAGTCGGTGCGGCCGTGGTTGATCGTGATCAGCGGCACCTTGTCGGCGGTGATGCGGTCGATCATCGCGTAGGCGATGCCCACCGAGAGCGGGTTCCAGGCGGCGATGCCGGGCCGGGACTTCAGCCGCTCGTAGACCTCGACGCCGCGCTCGACCTCGTACTGGGTCTCGCCCTCGCTCCAGGTGAGCTTGACGCCGTTCACCCCGCCGTCGCGGGCGTTGATCAGGTTGAGATAGTCGATGAAGCCGCCGAAGAAGCCGGTCCCGCCGGCCGCGTAGGGGCCGACCCGGTAGCTCTGGAGCGGGAAATACTGCTCGTCGGCCCAAGCGGCCCGGGGGGCCGCGCCGGCGAGCGCGGCGGTGCCGGCGAGGAGCGCGGCGCGGAGACGGGTCGTCAGGGGCATGGTCGTCCTGGGGTTGGTCGGGCGGGGAGGGGATCAGGCCGCGCGGCGGCCGAGGCGGCGGCCCGCCCGGTCGAGGAGGGCGGCGAGGCCGGCGGGCTCGCGGATCAGCACGGCGACGATCAGGGCGCCGAGCACGACGCGCTGGACCATCTCCAGGGTGCCGGAATCGAACCCGTCGCCGAGCAGCGCCGCGCCGAGGCGCGACAGGAGCAGGGGCAGCACCACGATGAAGCCCGCGCCCAGGAAGGCGCCGCGCAGGGTGCCGAGGCCGCCGATGATCACGATGAACAGGATCTGGAAGGAGCGGTCGAGGTTGAACCCCGCCGGCTCGACGGTGCGCAGATACGCGAAGGCCCAGAGCGCCCCGGCGATCCCGATCACGAAGGACGAGGCCGCGAAGGCCAGGAGCTTGGTCCGGGCGACCCGCACGCCGACGAGGCGGGCGGCGGTCTCGTTGTCGCGGATCGCCACGAGGTTCCGCCCCGTGGGCGAGGTCACGAGCCTCCACGCGACGAAGGTCAGCAGCGTGACCACCGTGAGCGTGACCAGGTAGCGGCCGCGCGGGTCGTCGAAGGACAGGCCGGCCACCGCCAGCCGGGGGGCGGTGACGATGCCCGAGGGGCTGTCGTCGGAGATCCAGCCGATCCGGTTCAGCGCCCAGGCCACGAAGAACTGCACGGCGAGCGTCGAGACCGCGAGGTAGAAGCCCCGCAGGCGCAGGGCCGGCAGCCCCGCCACCAGCCCGGCGAGCGCCGCCACGAGGCCGGCGAGCAGGAGCGACGCCGGGAGCGGCAGGCCGGGCAGGCGCAGCGACAGGTTGAAGGCCGCGTAGGCCCCGACCGCCATGAAGGCGGCCGAGCCCAGGGAGAGCAGCCCGGCATAGCCGGTGAGCAGATTGAGCCCGAGGCCGGCCAGCGCCAGGGCCAGGAACGGCGTCAGCAGCGCCTCGAACAGGTAGCTCGTGCCGGTGAGCGGAAGGATCCCGTAGGCCAGGACCAGCAGGGCGCCGAGGCCGAGGGTCCCGGCGGGCAGGTGCGGGCGCGGCACGGCGCGGGGGAGGGCCACCACGGCGGCTCAGACCCGCTCGACGGCGCGCAGGCCGAGCAGGCCCGACGGCCGGACCAGCAGGAAGCCCAGGGCCGCCACGTAGGCGATCCAGCCCTCGATGCCGCCGCCGATGACCGGCCCGAGATAGACCTCGGACAGCTTCTCCGCCGCGCCGACGAGCAGCCCGGCCACGATCGCCCCGGCGACGGAGTCGAAGCCGCCGAGCACGAGCACCGGCAGCGCCTTCAGCACCACCAGCGACAGGGAGAACTGCACGCCGAGCCGCGCCCCCCAGAGCAGCCCCGCCACCAGCGCGACGATCCCGGCGGCGATCCAGACCGCCGACCAGATCCGGGGCAGGCGCAGGCCGGTGTTGAGGGCGGCGAGCGGATCGTCCGCCACCGCCCGGAAGGCGAGGCCGGTGCGGGTGTAGCGGAAGAAGGCGGCGAGGACCGCCACCATCAGGCCCGCCACCGCGGCGGCGAACAGGTCGAACCGGCTGACCAGCACGCCGCCGAGATCGATCGGCGTGTCGTCGATGCCGAGGTCGAGGCCGTGGACCTGGGTGCCCCAGGCGAGCTGGGCCGCGCCCTCGATCACGTAGGCGACGCCCAGCGTCGCCATGAACAGGGTGATGGGCGGCTGGTTGACGAGCGGCCGCAGCACCAGGCGCTCCACGCCGAGACCGACCACCACCATCGCGGCGAGCGTCGCGGCCAGGGCCGCCGGGACGGGCAGGCCGCGCTCGGTCAGGCTCACGAAGGTGAGGGCGGCGAACAGCACCATCGCGCCCTGGGCGAAGTTGAGCACGCCCGAGGTCTTGTAGATCAGCACGAAGCCGATCGCCACGAGGGCGTACATGACGCCCGACAGGAGGCCGCCGACGACAACCTCGATCAGGAAGGCGAGATCCGGGCTCATGCGGCGGCCGCGTCCCCGTCTTCGGCCGCGTCTCCATCCGCGTCTCCATCCGCGGCGGCATCCGCCTCCCCGTCCGCGAGCCCCAGATAGGCCGCGATGACCGCCGGGTCCGCCCGCACCTCCGCGGGCGTGCCGGTGGCGATGCGGCGGCCGTGATCGAGCACGGTCACCCGGTCGGAGAGGCGCATGACGACGCCGATATCGTGCTCGATCAGGACGATCGCGGCCCCGGACCGATCCCGCGCCGCCCGGATGAAGCCGGTCATCTCGGCCTTCTCGGTCGCCGTCATGCCGGCCATCGGCTCGTCGAGGAGCAGGAGCCGCGGCCCGGCCACCAGGGCCCGGCCGAGCTCGACCCGCTTCTGGAGCCCGTAGGGGAGGCTGCCGGCGAGGCGGTCGGCCACCGCCGCGAGGCCGAGGCGTCCGATCACCGCCTCGGCGGCGGCGCGGTGGGCGCGCGCCTCCCGCCGGGCGGAGGGCAGGCCCAGGATCTGGGCCGCGGGCCCAGCGCGCCGCGCGGCTGAGAGCCCCGCGAGGACGTTGTCGCGCACGCTCAGGCCCGCGAACAGGGCGAGGTTCTGGAAGGTTCGGGCGACGCCCAGCGCGGCGAGCCGCCCGGCCGGCACCCGGGCGAAGCTCTCCGCGCCGAGCCGCACCCGCCCGGCCCGCGGCGCGTAGAGGCCGGTGATCGCGTTGATCAGCGAGGATTTGCCGGCGCCGTTCGGCCCGATCACGGCGTGGATCTCGCCGGCCCCGACCGCGAGGTCGATCTCCGCGAAGGCGACGGTGCCGCCGAAGGCGAGGGACAGCCCCTCGACCGACAGGACCGCGTCCGCCCGGTCCCGGTGCGGGCCGCCGCCGGGGCCTGCCGCCGGGCGGGCGGCGGGCCGGGGGAGGGGGGGTCGCCCGTCCCGGACCGGGCGGACGAGGCGCAGCGCAGGCTGCATGGGCAGGAATCCGTCCACGATAGGCCGTCCGCTGCGGCGCGAACCGGCGGAACCCGTTGAGAGAAGGCGAGGAACAGGACGACGACGTGTCCCGAGCCGATATTCCGGCACTCCCGCCCGTCAAATCGTGCTCCGCCGGGCCCACGAAGTCAAAAGCACAGTCTTTTCAATTTCGACACGACGCGCGAACATTCTCCCTCCGGGAGAGTCCGGCGCGGGATCACTGCCCTAGTCCTCGCGATGGGCCGCCCGAACCGCCGAGATATTGCCGCCTCGCGACGGTGACGGGCCCGGATCCGGGCGATTCGGCCAGGTGCGGCGGGCGGAAAGACACCTTACGGTAGCACAAACTAATCTGCGTAAGTATTCATGGCTTGAAACAAAATGTAGGTTCGCGCCCCCACGCCGTCGTGGAGACGCCGCCATGCCAAACCCGCTCGTGCACAAGCTAAATTGCTATGTCGGGCTCTCCGAAGACGACCGGATGTGCTTGGCCGACGCCATGAGCCCGAGCCGCATGGTCGCCGCGCGCACCGACATCATCCACGAGGGCGACGATCCGCGCGCGATCAACGTGATCCTCGAGGGCTGGGCCTGCCGGTACCGGCAGTTCGCCAACGGGCGCCGCCAGATCGTCTCGCTCCTGCTCCCGGGCGACCCGTGCGACCCGCACATCTTCCTCCTCGACGAGATGGATCACGCGATCGGCGCGATCACGCCCGTGCTCCTCGGCCAGATCTCCGGCCGCGCGATGCGGGACGTGATCGCCCGCAGCCCGCGGCTCGACATGGCCTTCCATCGCGAGGCCCTGGCCACCGCGGCGATCCAGCGCGAGTGGACGGTCAGCCTCGGCAGCCGCACCGGGATCGAGCGCCTCGCCCACCTGTTCTGCGAGGTGCACGCGCGCTTGGCAGCCATCGGCCTGAACGACGGGAATACCTGCGCGATGCCGATGACGCAGAACGATCTCGGCGACGCGATGGGGCAGACCAGCGTGCACATCAACCGCACGCTCCAGGAACTGCGCGGCATGGGGCTGATCACCCTGCGCAGCCGGCGCCTGACGATCCACGATCCGGCCGCGCTCGCCCGGCTCGCGCATTTCGACACCGCGTACCTCCATCTCACCGAGGCCGGCCACGCCGCCGCGCGCTGAACCCTGGCCGCCCCGCGGTGATTGAGCCAGGTTGAACGACATCCGGAGTGGCCCGGCATGACAGACCCTCGCGATCCGGCGGAGCGACTCGCGGCCCTCGAGGCCAACAACGCGCGCTTGCGCCGGCTGCTCGACGCGGCGGGGCTCCCGGACGGCCTGCGCCACGGCATGCGCAACACGATGGCGATGATGCGCACCGTCATGCACCGCTCCGCCGAGAGCGCCGCGGATGTCGAGAGCTACGTGGCGCATCTCGACGGCCGGTTCGGGGCGATCATGCGCGTGCAGGCCGCCACGGACGCGTTCGGCGACGCGGACCTGCACACGCTGATCTCGGACGAGCTGATGTTCCACCTCGCCCGCGAGGGCGAGCAGGCCAGCCTCGCGGGCCCGCGGGTGCGCCTCCGCCCCAAGGCCGCCCAGGTCGTCGCGCTGGCCCTGCACGAACTGGCCAGCAACGCGGTGGAGCACGGATCCCTGGCGCTCCCCCAGGGCCGGATCCGCGCCGCGTGGCGGGTGACGGACGCGGAGGCCGGACCGCCCGTCCTCAGCCTCGACTGGGCCGAGACCGGCGGCCGCGGTGTGCAGGCCTCCGGACGGCGCGGCTTCGGCACGGACGTGCTGACGGAGATGCTGGCCTACGATCTCGGCGCGGCGGTCGACCAGCGCTACGAGCCGGACGGGCTGCGCTGCGCGATCCGCGTGCCGCTCACGGCCCAGATCGGGCGCCGCGTGGCCGAGGATCCCGAGACGGACTGGGACGGCGACGGCCGGTGAGCCTCACGAGCCGGACGCCGCCCGCACCTGCCCGGTCATCTGCGGCAGCGCGCCGAGCGCCTCCACGGGCGGGTTCGGGCCGGGCAGGAGCAGGTAGTCGGGCGTGAACCCGGAAAACTCCCGCAGACGCTCGAGATTCGGCACGCGCACGCTCTTGCGCCCGCTCTCGATCAGGCCGGCCCTGCGCAGATCGGAGAGGACGCGCGAGAGGTGGACGTTCGAGAGCCCCGCCGTGTCGGCCAGTTCGGACTGCGCCAGCGGCAGGCGGTAATCGGGCTCCAGGCCGAGGCCGACGGCGTTCAGGCGCGCGAAGAGCTCGCAGATGATGTGGGCGACCTGCCTGTCGGCGGACCGGCGCCCCACCCCGACGAGCCATTCCTGCAGGACGGCCTCGTCGACCAGGATCGACCACCAGAGGGCGCGGTAGATGTTGGGCCGGAGGGCGGCGAGTTCCTTGATCGTCCGGTAGGGGACCGAGGCGACGGTGCAGGGCGTCAGCGTCGCCACGGAGTGGATCGCCCGGTTGAGCAGGGACGCGTGCAGGTCGCAGCCGTCGCCGGGCACGAGGTAGGCGAGGATCGAGCGCCCCCCGTCGGGCACCAGCTTGTAGCGGCAGGCGAACCCGTCGAGGATCACGTAGGCGGCGTCGGGCCGCACGCCTTCCGAGACCAGGTCGCGGCCCGCCTCGACCTGCGCGACATCGCTGGTGGCCGCTGCCAGGGCGGCCACGTCGCCCTCGTCCAGGTTCGCGCGCAGGGCCAGCTTCCGAAGGAAGGGGTTCAAGGGATCTCCCGGACATCCTGCCACGCGCGCGGAGCCGCCTCTGCGTAAACGCGTGACGGCTTATCCTTACTCCGCGAACGCATCAAATGATCGCCACGCCCGGATGCGGCTCTCGGCGCGATCGGACCGGGGCCGCCTCCCGGCATCGGCCGCGAAGGTCGTACCGGATCGCGCTGGGGTCGCGCCGCGCCGTGCCCGTCGGGGCATGGGGCCGGGTCGGCGTATCAGGAGAGCGGCAGCGTGCGCAGGACTGTGCCGTTCGCGTCGTGGATCTCCATCCGCCAGCCCGCCGCAGCGTCCGGCAGCTCGCCGGCCTTCCGGAACTCCTCGATCAGCACCAGCGCCTCCGCCTCCGCGTGCGCGACCGACGCGGCGAGGACGCCGGTCTCGTCCTCGATCGTCTCGCCGTCGCTCCTCAGGCGGAAATAGTAGCGCTCTGCCATGACAGCCTTCAGCCCAGGACCCCCTCCCGCCCCGGCGGACGGGTGCCGCCCGCCCCGCGGGCTGAGGTAAGTGGCATCGATCCGCATCCGTTCAACGTGCTGGCGAGATTGCGGTCGCCGGTGCCCACCGCTTGGTCCGCCCGCCCCCCGACGTGCCCCCCGACGCCGCAGGACGCGGCACGGCGCTGCCGCTCCGGCGGGCGAAACGCCGTCCTTCTGGGCGCCGGCGCGCCCCGAGCAGCCTCCCGGCGCGCCATGCCTAAATAATTGGCACACGATTTGCGAAGCCCGGCCCGTCGCGAGGAAGACGACGCAGGGGACCGCCATGAAGGCATTTGGAACTTGGGCCTCGGCCGCCGCGCTGGCCGCCGGGCTGGCGATGGGCACGCTGGGAGCGGGCGCCGCCCGGGCGCAGGAGACCATCAAGGTCGGGATCCTGCACTCGCTGTCGGGCACGATGGCGATCTCGGAGACCACCCTCAAGGACGCGATGCTGATGCTCATCGCCGAGCAGAACGCCAAGGGCGGCGTGCTGGGCAAGAAGCTGGAGCCGGTGGTGGTCGACCCGGCCTCGAACTGGCCGCTCTTCGCCGAGAAGGCTCGCGAGCTGATCAGCAAGGACAAGGTCGCGGCCGTGTTCGGCTGCTGGACCAGCGTGTCGCGCAAGTCCGTGCTGCCGGTCTTCAAGGAGCTCGACAACATCCTGTTCTACCCCGTCCAGTACGAGGGCGAGGAGAGCGAGCGGAACGTGTTCTACACCGGCGCCGCCCCGAACCAGCAGGCGATCCCGGCGGTCGACTACCTGATGTCGGAGGATGGCGGCGGCGCGAAGCGCTGGGTGCTGGAGGGGACCGACTACGTCTACCCGCGCACCACCAACAAGATCCTCGAAGCCTACCTCAAGTCCAAGGGGGTCAAGGACGAGGACATCATGATCAACTACACGCCGTTCGGCTTCTCGGACTGGCAGACGGAGGTGTCGAAGATCAAGGCGTTCGGCTCGGCCGGCAAGAAGACCGCCGTGGTCTCGACCATCAACGGCGACGCCAACGTGCCGTTCTACAAGGAGCTCGGCAACCAGGGTATCAAGGCCACCGACATCCCGGTCGTCGCCTTCTCGGTGGGCGAGGAGGAGCTCGCCGGCATCGACGCCAAGCCGCTGGTCGGCCACCTCGCCGCCTGGAACTACTTCGAGTCGATCAAGACGCCGGAGAACGAGGCCTTCATCAAGAAGTGGCAGGCGTTCAAGAAGAACCCCAAGGCCGTCACCAACGACCCGATGGAGGCCCACTATATCGGCTTCAACATGTGGGTGAAGGCGGTCGAGAAGGCCGGCACCACGGACCCCGACAAGGTGATCGACGCGCTGCCGGGCATCGAGCAGAAGAACCTCACCGGCGGCACCGCGAAGATGCTGCCGAACCACCACATCACCAAGCCGGTCTTCATCGGCGAGATCGAGTCGAACGGCCAGTTCGACGTGGTCTGGAAGACCGAGGGCCTGATCCCCGGCGAGGCGTGGTCGAAGCAGCTCGAGGGCTCGAAGGACCTCGAGGCCGACTGGGTCAAGCTCAAGTGCGGCAACTACAACACCAAGACCAAGTCCTGCGGCGGCGCGTAAGCCCTGCACCTCCTCTCCCCGCGAGCGGGGAGAGGGGACACGCGCCTCACCCGTGTGGGGCGCACCGCTCCCGGCTCGCAGAACGGCCCCGATGCTTCGTCTCCTGACTCTCCTCGTCCTGCTGCTCTGCGCCCCGGCGCTCGCGCAGGCGCCCGATCCCTACGCGCAGCTCGCCGGCGACGGCTACGCCGAGATCGAGGCCGGCGTCTCCGGCCTCGCCGCCTCTGGCGACCCGCGGGCCGACGCGATCCTCTCGGCCCTGTCGGACGGCCGCCTGCTGGTGGGCCCGGACAAGACCCTGCTCATCCGGCAGGGCGGCGCCGTCGTGGATGCGAGGACCGGCGCCCCGGCCGCCGACAGCCCCGACCTCAAGCCGGTGCGGGCCAACAACCGCGTCCGCCGGGCGATCGAGGCCGCCCGCGGGCAGCTCGACCTCGCGAGCCCCGACCCGGCCCGGCGCCGGGCCGCCGCCGACGCGGTGTTCAAGGCGCGGGACGTGGCCGCGCTGCCGGCCCTCGACGCGGCGCTCGCCCGCGAGACCAGTCCGGGCGTCCGGCAGGCGCTCACCGAGGCCCGCGCCGCCGTGCTGCTCGCGAGGCCGGGCACCGCGGAACCCGACCGGATTGCCGCGATTCCAGCCATCCAGGCCCGGGGCGATGGCGACGCGATGGGCATCCTGCGCGGTCTCGCGGCGGATCCGAGCGAGGCCGTGCGCGCCGCCGCCGCCCGCGGCATCGCGGCGATCGAGACGCGGCTCGCGATAATCGGCGCCCTCCAGAACGTCTGGTACGGCATCTCGCTCGGCTCGGTCCTGCTGCTCGCCGCCATCGGGCTCGCCATCACCTTCGGGGTGATGGGCGTGATCAACATGGCCCACGGCGAGATGGTGATGCTCGGCGCCTACACGACCTACCTCGTGCAGGAGCTGATCCGCACCAAGGCGCCCGTCCTGTTCGGCTGGTCGCTGGCGATCAGCACCCCCTGCGCGTTCCTGGTCGCCGGCCTCGTCGGGGTGCTGATCGAGCGGTTCATCATCCGCTTCCTGTACGGGCGCCCGCTGGAGACGCTGCTCGCCACCTTCGGGGTCAGCCTCGCGCTGCAGCAGGGCGTGCGCTCGATCTTCGGCCCAACCAACCGCGAGGTCGGCGCCCCCGCCTTCATGAGCGGCGCCTTCGACTTCTACGGCCTGTCGATCACCTGGGGCCGGATGTGGATCATCGTGTTCGCGTTCGCCGTGTTCCTTGGCCTCCTGTTCGTGCTGCGGAAGACGTCCTTCGGCCTGAAGACCCGGGCGGTCACCCAGAACCGCCGCATGGCCGCCGCGATGGGCATCCGCACCCCCTACGTCGACGCCCTGACCTTCGGGCTCGGCTCCGGCATCGCGGGGATCGCGGGCGTCGCCCTCTCGCAGATCGACAACGTGTCGCCCAATCTCGGCCAGGGCTACATCATCGACTCGTTCCTCGTGGTGGTGTTCGGCGGCGTCGGCAACCTCTGGGGGACGCTGGTGGCGGCGCTGACGCTCGGCGTCGTGAACAAGCTCGCCGAGCCGTATATCGGCGCGGTGCTCGCCAAGATCGGCCTCCTGATCTTCATCATCCTGTTCATCCAGAAGCGCCCGCGCGGCCTGTTCGCGCTCAAGGGCCGGGCGGTGGAATCGTGAGCCCCATACCGCCTCGCACCCCCCTCATCGACCTGAAGGGCTGGATCTTCCTCGCCGTCCTGGCCGCCTTCTGCCTCGCCGTGCCGGTGCTGAATCTCGCGGTGCCGGAGGGCTCCGGCCTGCACCTGCCGACCTACCTCGTCTCGCTCTTCGGAAAATACCTCGCCTACGCGCTGCTCGCGGTCAGCCTCGACCTCGTCTGGGGCTATTGCGGCATCCTCTCGCTCGGCCACGGGGCGTTCTTCGCCCTCGGCGGCTACGCGATGGGCATGTACCTGATGCGCCAGATCGGCGCCCGGGGCGTCTACGGCAACCCAGTCCTGCCCGACTTCATGGTGTTCCTGAACTACAAGGCGCTGCCCTGGTACTGGTACGGCTTCGACCACTTCGCCTTCGCGGCCCTGATGGTGCTGCTGGTGCCGGGCCTGCTGGCCTTCGTGTTCGGCTGGCTCGCCTTCCGGTCGCGGGTGACCGGCGTCTACCTGTCGATCATCACCCAGGCGCTGACCTACGCGCTGATGCTCGCCTTCTTCCGCAACGACATGGGGCTCGGCGGCAACAACGGGCTGACCGACTTCAAGGATCTCCTGGGACTCTCGGTTCAGGCACAGAATTTCCGCGTCGGCATCTTCGTGGCCACCGGAATCGCGCTGGCGCTGGGCTACCTGATCGCCCGGGTCATGACGGTCTCGGCCTACGGCAAGATCCTGATCGCCGTGCGCGACGCCGAGAGCCGCACGCGCTTCCTCGGCTACCGGCCGGAGCACTTCAAGACGCTGGCCTTCACGGTCTCGGCCATGATGGCGGGCGTCGCCGGCGCCCTCTACGTGCCGCAGGTCGGCATCATCAACCCGGGGGAGTTCGCGCCCACCAACTCCATCGAGACGGTCATCTGGGTGGCGGTGGGCGGTCGCGGCACGCTGGTCGGCGCGGCGCTCGGCGCCGTGCTGGTCAACTACGCCAAGACCGTGCTCACCGGCGCGATGCCGGACGCGTGGCTGTTCGCGCTCGGCGGCCTGTTCGTGTTCGTGACGCTGTTCCTGCCGCGCGGCCTCGTCGGCACCGCGATCGAGCGGTTCGGCTCCCGGCGCGCCGCCGCCAAGCTGCCGCCGGAGCCCGCCATCGCCCCGAAACTTGCCGAAGAAGGGCAGGGCTCGTGAGCACCGACCTCCTCGAACCGCCGGATGCCGCTGCCCGCGGCCCCGCCAACCGGAAGCGCGAGACGGACGCGCTCCTCTACCTCGACGACCTGCGGGTGACCTTCGACGGCTACAAGGCCCTGCGCGGCCTGTCGCTGACGCTGGCCCGCGGCGAGTTGCGGGCGATCATCGGCCCGAACGGCGCCGGCAAGACCACCATGATGGACTGCATCACCGGCAAGACGCGGCCGGACAGCGGCATCGCGCTGTTCGACGGCACCCACGACCTGCTCAGGAGCGACGAGCCGGCGATCGCCGACCTCGGCATCGGCCGCAAGTTCCAGAAGCCCACCGTGTTCGAGAGCCACACGGTCGCCGACAACATCCTGCTCGCCCTCAAAGGTCCGCGCGCCGCCTTCGCGTCCCTGTTCGGCTGGCGCAACCGGGTGGAGGCCGCGCGGATCGATTCGCTGCTGGAGACCGTCGGCCTGCTGGCCCACCGGGGCCGCCCGGCGGCCGATCTCAGCCACGGCCAGAAGCAGTGGCTGGAGATCGGCATGCTGCTCGCGCAGGACCCCAAGCTCCTGCTGGTCGACGAGCCAGTGGCCGGCATGACCGACGCCGAGACCGCCGAGACCGCCCGCCTGCTGCGCCGCATCGCCGGCGAGCACGCCGTGCTGGTGGTCGAGCACGACATGCACTTCGTCCGGGACCTCGGCTGCCGGGTCACCTGCCTGCACGAGGGCGCGGTGCTGGCCGAGGGCTCGATCGACGCCGTCTCGGCCGACCCGCGGGTCGTCGAGGTGTATCTGGGACGATGACCATGCTCTCCGTCGACGGCATCGACCTCTATTACGGCGCCGCGCAGGCGCTCCGCGGCGTCTCGCTGACGGCCGAGGCCGGGCGGGTCACCACGGTCCTGGGCCGCAACGGCGTCGGCAAGACCTCGCTGCTGCGGGCGATCGTCGGCCAGCAGCCGGTGCGCTCCGGCGCGATCCGTCTCGACGGCCGCCCGATCCAGGGCCTCGCGCCCTACGACCGGGCCCGGGCCGGGATCGCCTTCGTGCCCCAGGGCCGCGAGATCTTCCCGCTGCTCACCGTCAAGGAGAACCTGGAGACCGGCTTCGCGCCGCTCAGGCGCCGCGACCGCCATATCCCGGGGGAGATCTACGACCTGTTCCCGGTGCTCAAGGACATGCTGCACCGGCGCGGCGGCGACCTCTCGGGCGGCCAGCAGCAGCAGCTCGCCATCGGCCGGGCGCTGGTGACGCGGCCGAAGCTCCTCGTGCTCGACGAGCCCACCGAGGGGATCCAGCCCTCGATCATCAAGGATATCGGCCGGGCGATCACCTACCTGCGCGGCAAGGGCGAGATGGGGATCGTGCTGGTCGAGCAGTATTTCGAGTGGGCCCGGGACCTCTGCGACTCCTACGCGGTGATGGATCGCGGGCAGGTGGTGCTGGCCGGCCCCCGGGCCGGGATGGTCGAGGCCGACGTGCTCCGCTGGATGTCCGTCTAGCGCGCCCGCCGCACGTCCCGCCGCACGTCCCGCCGGCGCCGGGCCCGGGAATACCGCACTTCGATCCGGATATCGGGACGGATAATCAACAATCGGAGCGCGGCCGGGGCCGACATCGACCGCCAAATCTGTGCACACGGCCCCGGTTGGCCAATGTTAAAACACAATTCAGGTCCGCCATGGGGCACAACCACGGGGGGCCCATGACGATCCTGGATCCGATCACCGGCGAGCTGGTCACCATCGCCGTTCCGCGGCCGCGGCCGCAGGCCGGCCCGCGCTGACGGGCGGCGCGCTGTCATGACGAACGCGACCGATCGAAGGGCCGGCCGCCGCGGCGTCCGCGGCGGCCGTGCCCAGGTCCGGACGGTGCCGCCGGGCCTGCTGCTGGCCGGCGGCGTGGGGGCGAATGCCCCGCTGACGGCCGTCGACCTGATCGCCCAGGCCCGCGCGGCCCGGCGGGAGGCCGAGGCCCGCGACGGCGCGGACCGCGCGGAGCAGGGCTGACGCGGCGACCGGGGCCGCCGAGCCGGCGGCCCGCCTCTTGAGATCACCCGCGCGGGATGGTCAGAAGGCCGGCAGTCTCGCGGCAGCCGGCGGGTGAGTGATGAAGTTCGGCGTCCTGATCCTGGCCGGCGCCTGCGGCGTCCTCGTCGGGATCGTCATCGGATACGTCGCGGGAACGCGACTCAGCCAAGCCTTCGCGCAATTGCCGGTGACGGACCGCTCCCCCGCCGCGCAGGCGCTCCGGATCGTGGACCGCATCGCGACCGAGCACGGCCTCGCGCGGGACGCGCTGCTCCGGGCGATGCTCGACCAGCAGGGCGGCCGGACGGGGACCGCGCGTCCCGGCGAGGAGCCGGGCAGGGGGCCGGGCAGGGCCCCGGGCGAACCGGCCCGGTAGGGCGCCGACCGCGCGCCTCACGCGGCCGGCGCCGGCCGGGGGCGCAGCCGGAGGCTCGCGGCGGTGAGCACGGAGCGCAGCTCGGCCGGCCGGACCGGTTTCGAGAGGATCGGGATGTCCGGCGCCCCCAGATCCTCGCGCACGCGCGCCTCGTCGTGGCCGCTCATCACCACCGCCGGCAGCGGGCGGCCGGCGAGCCTCCGGACCGCCGCGATGCAGTCCGTCCCCGTGACGCCGTTCCCGAGCTCGAAATCGGTGATGAGGAGGTCGATCTCCGGCACGGCGTCGGGGATCCCGGTCTCGGGCCGGACGCGGCAGCCCCATTTCTCCAGCAGGCTGGCGGTCGCCCGCAGCACGGCAGCGTCGTCCTCCACCAGCAGCACGCGCAGGCCGCCGATCGTCGCCGGCGGGTCGAGCCGGGCGGGGAGGGCCACGGGCTGCGGGGCCCGGGCGAGGGGCAGGTCACCGATCGTCACGCAGGTCCCGCGCCCCGGCACCGAGCGCAGCGTCACCGTCAGGTCCAGGAGCGCGCCGAGCCGCCGGACGATCGGCAGGCCGAGGCCCACCCCCTCGACGTCCCGGTCGCCGCGGCGGCGGACTTGGTAGAACTCGTCGAAGACCCGCTCCTGATGCGCGACCGGGATCCCGGGGCCGCGATCGTAGACCTGGATGGCGAGCCGGTCGCCCCGCCGGCGGCAGGCGATCAGGATCGGCCGGCCGGGCGCGTACTTGATCGCGTTGTTGACGATGTTCTGGACCATGGTCGTGAGCAGGGCCCGGTCGGTGCGCACCACGACCGCGCAGGCGCGGCTGCGCAGGGCCGTCCCGGCGATCTGGGCGGCCTCGGAGTTCTGGCGCCGGACATCCTCGAGGATGTCGTTGATCGCGACGGGCTCGGGCCGGGGCTCCACCCGTCCGCTGTCGAGGGTCGAGATGTCCAGGAGCGACTTGAACAGGCGCGAGACGCTCTGCAGCGACCGGTCGATGTTCTCGACCATCTGCAGCTCCTCCGGCCCCAGCCGGGCGCCGCGCAGGCAGGCGGTGAACAGGCTGATGGCGTGGATCGGCTGGCGCAGATCGTGGCTCGCCTGCGCCAGGAAGCGCGACTTGGACAGGCTCGCCTCCTGCTCGCGCTCGTAGGCGCCGCGCAGGCGCTCCAGCAGGCTGTAGATGTAGGTCGGCACGAGGACGGTGATGGCCGTCAGCGTCAGGACGAGGAACGGGTTCGCGCGCCAGTACGCGTTGAAGTACGTGGTGACCGCGATCGAGACCAGGGCCGCCGCCGTGGACGCCTTCAGGGCGGTGACGCCGTAGCGCAGGCCGTTGCCGACGATCAGCCGGATGACGATCGCGTAGAGCGGCAGGAACGGCGCGCCGCCCACCGCCATCGTGTAGGTCATCCCGCCGAGGTCGAGGAGGAAGGTGACGACGCGGCGCGGCGTGTTGCTGCCGGGGTTGCGGCTGATCCAGCCGTACAGCGCCACGGCGAAGACCCAGTGGCACGTCACCAGATAGGCGACGAACCGGGCCTCCGGCGGGGCGATCCCGCCGTAGATCTGGGGCAGGAGATACAGGCAGGCGAGGCCGATGACGACGGCCCGGATCAGCGCCTGCGCCTTCTCGTTGTCGTACGTCTCGTCCCGCCGGCGCCGCGACCCGAACATCGTCGGCTCAGGCCCGCTCGGCAGCGACGCCGAGACCGAGACCGAGGCCGGGCACCCGCTCCGCCGGAGCGGACCCCGCGGCGTCCGCCCTGAATCGCGCCGTGCCGGCCCCGGTCTCCCGCTGTCGCTTCATCGTGCAGTCGCCCTGCCGCGTCGCCGCCCGGGATCCGGGCAACGGCGCGCCGCCGTCGCCGATCGCGGACAGATCTGACAAGTCTACCTGAAGGTGATCGACGCCACCAGACGCGGCGGGAGCCCGCGATGTGGCGGCGCGGACGAGTCTTCGGTGCTAGAACCGCTTATTCAGTCTCCGCTACAATGGTCCCCGTGCTGCAGCGAGACGTTCCTGCGGAAAATATGCGGCAGATTATTTTTTACTTCACTGCAGGTCTGATCTCGTCGACCGGCCGCACGCACGGTCGCGGGCGCCGTCAGCGGTAGGTGCCGGCGCCCGGATCGAATCGATAGACCCGGGCATCCCGGTCCGTGGCCGGACGCAGCACCCCGTCCGCGCCCAGCACGGTGCCGCTCAGGGCGACTCGGACCGGGGGCCACGCGGCGGGGTCGCGCGGATCCTCCGGCAGGATCTCCAGCCGTCCCGTGCTCGATCCCAGCCGGCAGGGATCCTCCGAGCAGCCGGCCGTCTCGTCGGCGCCCGCCGCGACCTCGCCCGCGAGCGTCCAGTGCGCCGGCGCGTCGCGGAACTGGAGGAGGAGGTACGAGAAGCCCTGCGATCCGGCCGTCCCGTAGACCGTGAGGCGCAGGCCCATCAGGAGGCGGCCCCGGCTCAGCGGCCTGAACACGGCGCCGAGCCGCTCGTCCACCTCCGGGGCGCCGCCGTTGCGGTTCCCGGTCCCGATCCGGCCGGACAGGACCTGCACGTCTTCGAGGCGCCAGCGCATATCCTTGAGGACGTAGGTGGCGGCCGCGACGCTCAGCCGGTCGGGCGCCGCGGCGTCCGCGCCCGGGGCCGGCATCGTGACGAAGCCGGTGAACCGGCTCCCGGTCTCGGTGGAGAACATCGCGGCGGTCCAGAATTCCGCCGTGCGGCCGTCCTTCATCCGGCAGGTCTCGGCCTCCTTGTCGGCGGGCCGCCCGCAGATCGCCGCCAGCACCGTGGCGCGCGGCAGCATGGCGAGGTCGGGATCGGCCGCGGCGGGCGCGGCAGCGAGCCCGGCAGCCAGTCCGACCGCCAGTCCGGCCGCCAGCACCGGCAGCACCGCCAGGGCCGGGCCCGTCAGAAAACGCCCGCGGGCCGCGCGCCCGTCTCCCCGTCCCGCCCGTCTCATGCGCCGGGCTCTGCCACGGAGCCCGGCACCGGGCCATTCGGACAGGTGTACGATCGGCCCCGCAGCACGGTCCGCCTCCTCAATCCCCGACGCCGGCCGTGGCGGCCTTCGCGGCCGCGGCGGACCGGGAGGTGACGTCGAGGGCGCGCAGGAGCGCCGAGACGTGGATGCGGACGGTGAAGGGGGAGATCTCGAGTTCCCGGGCGATCTCCTTGTTGGTGCGTCCCAGGGCGACGAGGCGCAGCACGTCGCGCTGGCGCTGCGTCAGGGGCGGGAGCGGGCCGCGCGGCGCGGCGAGACCCGAGACCGGGCTGCGCCGGATCACGAACTCGCCGTCGCGGATCGCCGCGATCGCCTGGGCGATCTCCGCGGCGGGCAGCGCCTTGCCGATGAAGCCGTCGGCACCCTCGGCCATGACGGTCCGGATCAGGCTCTCGTCCTCGATCATCGACACGACGATGATCGAGGCCCGCTCGAACTCGACGCGCAGCGCGCCGATGGAGTGGCGGGGATCGAGGCCGGGGAACAGGAGGTCGAGGAGGAACGCCCGCGGGGGCGCTCCGGCGCGGGCCATCGCCAGGACCTGCTCCATGGTGGCGGCCTCCCGGACCAGGGCCTGCGGGTAGAGCCGCTCCGCGATGCGCCGCATGCCCTCGCGGAACAGCGGGTGATCGTCGGCAACGATCAGGGTCTCTCGCGCGGAGCCGTTCATGCCACTCCCGGTCGCAGCATCGGAATCTATCCCCATGACGTCGCGGCGCGGAGCCATGCCGAGGAAAATCCCCGGCGTGTCAAGGCTGCGACGATAGGTCATATACACTAGTAGACCGGTTTTTTCCGCCTGCCTAGAAGTCGGCCGGTCATGGTGACAGGCATCGACCCGCTAATTTCTTCGAATCTTTCCAAAAAGAGCGAGGCTGCAGGTCATGTCGTGCGCGCCGACGCGACGCACGAATTACGTCGTTCCATGTTCGGGGGCCCGCTGGATGTCGGAAGTCGAACACCAGAATGCTGAGCGGCAGGCTCAGGATAGGCTTTCCGAGCCCCGCGCGGCCCCGAGCGCCCCGCCCGCCGCCAAGGCGGGCCTCTCGCCGAGCCTCATCGCGATCGTGGGCGGCCTGGTGGCGGCGGGCGCCGTCGCGGGCGTGCTGCTCTCGGGCGGCGGCGAGACCGCCGGGACGGCCGCGCGGCCGGCCCTGACGCTGGTCAAGGCGGGCGAGATCGACAAGGCCGCCGAGACCCTGCCCTCCGACGAGAAGGACAAGATCGTCGCGGAGGCCAAGGCCTGCCGAGCCCCGCTGGGCCAGATGCGCCTGTCGAAGATGGCGGCCGATGCCGGCGGCGTGGTGCGCATCCGGGCCGGGAACTACCTGTCCCCCGCCTTCAACGTCGCCGACGGCCCGATCAACATCGCGGTCCCGTTCCCGGCGCCCTACGAGACCGGCAAGGGCGAGATCACCATCGAGGGCGCCGCCAAGGACGTCTTCGTCGAGCTGACGCCGGGCCTGAAGATCGACACGACCGGCGGCGTCCAGCGGATCCCCGTGATCTGGAATACCAGCAAGCCCTGCGGAGGCTGACGGATGTCGAAATCCGCCATCCTCCCCTTCGTCGTCTCCGGGCTGGTGGTCGCGGTCCTCACCCCGCTCCTGCTGAGCACCGATTACGGCCCGATCGCCTGGTGGAACGCCGCCGGGCCGGAGCTGCGCTGGAAGGCGGCGATCGGGATCGCCGTCGCCCTGCTGGCGGCTCTGGGCCTCGCCGCGACCGCGACGGCCGCGCGGAAGGCGGAGGCCGGCCTCGGGCAGCCGGCCGGCGGCCTGCTGGCCCTGCCGCGCCTGATCGTGGCGCCGCGCCGGGTCGTGGAGGCCCGGTCCCCCGAGGCCGTGATCGCGAATCTCGAGGCCATGGTCGGGCTCGCGCCGGTCAAGCGCGAGGTCAACGCCCTGATCGCGCGGCTGGAGCTGGAGCAGCGGCGGCGCGCCGAGGGCCTGCCGGTGGCGGCGATCAGCCAGCACATGGTGTTCACCGGCCCCCCCGGCGTCGGCAAGACCGAGGTGGCGCGGGCGATCGGCGAGATCTACCGGTCCCTCGAGGTGCTGCGCCGCGGGCATCTCGTGGAGGTCGACCGCGCGGCCCTGGTGGCTGGTTATGTCGGCCAGACCGCGGCCAGGACCCTCGAGAAGTGCCACGAGGCCCTCGACGGCATCCTGTTCATCGACGAGGCCTACACCCTGGCCGCCGGCGGCGGGGGCGGCGGCGACTTCGGCAAGGAGGCGATCGACACCCTCCTCAAGTTCATGGAGGACAACCGCGACCGGATCATCGTGATCGTCGCCGGCTACACCAACGACATGCGCCGGTTCATCGACACGAATCCCGGCCTCGCCGGCCGGTTCACCAAGATTATCGAGTTCCCGCCCTACAGCCCGAAGGATCTCTGCGAGATCCTGAAGCGCATGGCGGCCCGGCAGCAATTCGCGCTCCCCGAGGGGTTCGAGGCGGCGCTGACCCCCTGGCTCGCGCAGCGGTCCCGCGCCGACGACTGGTCGAACGCCCGCGAGATGCGCACCCTCCTCGAGAAGGCCCGCGAGGCCCAGGCCGCCCGGGTCGCCCTCCAGGGCGGCGACCTGCGCCGCCTGGAGATCGTCGATCTGCTCCGCGCCACCGGCGAGGACGCCTGAGGGCGGCCCGAGGGGCCACGCGCGCCCAGCACCCAGGCCAGCACCCAGGCCATCACCAGGGCCAGCACCAAGGTTCACCACGTCCATGGAACGCCTCGACAAGCATCCGGTCGCGCTCTTCGCGGTCATCGTGCTGGGTGCCACCGGCCTGCTGGTCGCCCTGCGGCCGGACGTGCTCGGGTCGCTCGCCGCGACGCCGTCGGCGCTGCTGCGCAACGGCCTGATCCTCGGCGGCCTCGTCGGCGGCCTGCTCGCGGCGAGCTACATCCCGGCGCGGATCGAGGCGACGCGGCGCGCCCTGGACCGGGCCCGGGCGAGCCGCAAGATCCGCCCGATCCGCTTCGTCGACGACGGCGCGGCCGCGGAGAAGAAGGACCTCCTGGCCACCGCGCTCGCGACCCTCGACGGCATGGTCGGGCTCGACCCCGTGAAGCTGGAGGTGAAGGGCGTCATCGCCCGGATGCAGGTGGAGCAGCAGCGCCGCGCCCAGAACCTGCCGGTGGCGGCCATGAGCCAGCACATGGTGTTCACCGGCCCCCCCGGCGTCGGCAAGACCGAGGTGGCGCGGGTCCTCGGCAGCGTCTTCAAGGCGCTGAAAGTGCTGCGCAAGGGCCACCTCGTGGAGGTCGACCGGGCCGGGCTGGTGGCGGGCTACGCCGGCCAGACCGCGATCAAGACCCTGGAGCGCTGCAAGGAGGCCCTCGACGGCATCCTGTTCATCGACGAGGCCTACGCGCTGGCTCCCGGCGGCGGGAGCGGCGGCGAGTTCGGCAAGGAGGCGATCGACACCCTCCTCAAGTTCATGGAGGACAATCGCGACCGGATCATCGTGATCGTCGCCGGCTACACCAACGACATGCGCCGGTTCATCGACGCGAATCCCGGTCTCGCCAGCCGGTTCACCAAGACCGTCGAGTTCCCGCCCTACAGCCCGCCGGAGCTCGCCGAGATCCTGAAGCGCATGGCCGCGGGCCAGGGCTTCGTCATGCCGGAGGGGTTCGAGAAGGACCTCGCCGCCTATGTCGGGGCCCGGTCGAAGGCCGAGGACTGGGCCAACGCCCGCGAGATGCGCACGGTCCTGGAGAAGGCCCGCCAGGCGCAGGCGCTGCGCCTCGCCGCCAGCCCCGGCGGCGACATCAACCGGCTCGAACCCGCCGACATCGCCGCGGCCCTCGGCCGCCAAGCCGGCGGCGCGGTCGACATGGACGCGGCCCGGAAGGTCATGGCCCGCCTCGACGCGATGATCGGGCTCGCGCCGGTCAAGGAGCAGGTGAAGACCGTGGCGGCGCGGGTGCTGGTCGATGCCCGGCGCCGCGCCGAGGGCATCGAGGTCGGCGCGGTGAGCCAGCACATGGTCTTCACCGGGCCCCCCGGCGTCGGCAAGACCGAGGTGGCGCGCATCATGGGCGACATCTTCCGGACGCTCGGCGTCCTGCGGAAGGGGCACGTGGTCGAGGTCGACCGGGCCGGGCTGGTGGCAGGCTACGTCGGCCAGACCGCGGCCAAGACCCTGGAGCGCTGCCGCGAGGCCCTCGACGGCATCCTGTTCATCGACGAGGCCTACACGCTGGCCGAGGGCGGCGGGGGCGGCAGCGACTTCGGCAAGGAGGCGATCGACACCCTCCTCAAGTTCATGGAGGACAACCGCGACCGGATCATCGTGATCGTCGCCGGCTACACCGGCGACATGGCCCGGTTCATCGACACGAATCCCGGCCTCGCCGGCCGTTTCACCAAGACCGTCGCGTTCCCGGCCTACGACCCGTACGACCTCGTCGAGATCCTGCGCCTGATGGCGTCGCGGCAATCGTTCCGGCTGCCGCCGCGCTTCGAGACCCTGCTGATCCCGTGGGTCGAGCAGCGCGCGCAGCGGCACGACTGGGCGAATGCCCGCGAGATGCGCACGCTCCTGGAGCGCCTGCGCGAGGCCCAGGCGATGCGCCTCGCCAGCGATCCCCTGGGCGATTACGGCCAGTTCGAGCTCGTGGATGTCGAGCGGGCGCTCGGCGGCGGGGCCCCGCGCGCCGCCGCCCTGTCGTGACGGCCCGGGAGCCGTCGCAGCCATGAGCATCGCCCGCGAGGACTGGCTGCGCGCGCACGCGGCCCTCTGGTACGACGATCGCCGATACCGCCTGGCCTGGCTCGCCCTGCCGCAGGCCGTGACCTGCGCGGTGGCGGGCCTGTGCATGGCGCTGGCCGCGCAGGGTGTCTGGGGTCAGCCGGCCACCGCCTCGAAGGCGCGGCTCGCCGAGCTGAGCGCCCTGCGCGACCGGGCCGGCAAGGACGGCGACCGCAAGGCGTTCGACGCGCTGACCGCCGCGGCCACCCAGGGCCAGATCGACGCCGCGACCAAGCTCGGGACGCTCTACGACCCCCTGACCGCCGCCTACTTCCCGAACAAGCCCGCGCCGAACGATTTCGACCGGGCGGCCGCCCTCTACGGACCGGGCGCCGCGATCGGCGATCTCCTGGCGGTCACGCGCCTCGCGGACGTGCTGCTCGACCCGGCCAACCCCAACCGCGACCTCCGGCGCGGCTGCCGCCTGGCCCAGACTTGGATCGACGCCCCCGAGACGCTCGAGCGCACGATCACCGGCGAGGAGCGGCTGACCGTCAAGCTCGCCACCTGCTACGTCGAGCCTGAGAGCGGCCTGCCGCAGGACCCGGTGCGGGCCGGGGGGCTGGTGACCGCGGTGCTGTGGCGCCGCCACCGGCCGACGATGGACGCCTTCATCAACAATCTCGGGCAGCAGAACCCCGCCCTGGTGTCGGGCATCCAGCGGCACCTGGCCGAGCAGCGCCGGTACATCGGCCCGGTGGACGGGCGGCCCAATCCCGGGATCATCACGGCCCTCCAGGTGGAGGCGGGGATCACCAACACGGTCGCGACCCCGCGGCCCGAGCCGCGGCGGGTGACGCCCAAGGGCCCGGATCCGGAGGTGCTGGCCCTCCAGGCCGCCGCCCGGACCGGCGACCGGCGGAAGATGGCCGACCTGAAGAGCCGCGCCGAGGCCGGGGACGCGGACGCGCTCACCGCCTACGCGCGCCTGTTCAACCCGGTGATGAACAAGGGCGACGTCTTCGCGCCGGACGCGCAGGTCGCCGTCGCCGCCTACGAGCGCGCCGCGGCCGCCGGCAACGGCATGGCGGCCGGCGAGGCGGCGGTGCTGTACGATTCCGGCTACGGCAACGTCGCCAAGGATCCCCGGAAGGCCGCCGCCCTCGCCCTGCGGGGCGTCGACCTCAAGGACGACCAGATCACCTTCTGGCTGCTGTTCCCGGAGGCGGGCAACTGGAGCGACGGGTTCTGGGGCGCGATCCAGGCCGCGCTGACCGCCCGCGGCTTCTACACGCTCCCGGTCGAGAACAAGCGCAATTCCGCGGTCATCACGGCCCTGCGCGCCTACATGAAAGCCAAGTCATGAGCGGCGTCACGATCGGGACCGACCGGCTCCGGGCGCACGCGACGCTCTGGTACGCGGACGCGCGCTACCGCCTCGCCTGGCTGGTCCTGCCCCAGGCCGCGGTCGCCCTCCTGGCCGGCCTCGCCCTGGCGCTGCTGAAGCCCGCGGGCGAGTGGGGCAAGCCCGCCGACAGCAAGGAGAACGAGAAGCTCTATCTCGACCTGCTCGACAAGGCCGGCAAGGACGGCGACCGGGCCGCCTTCGAGAAGCTGCGGACGGCCGCCGAGGCCGGCGACGTCAGCGCCCGCTCGTTCATGGGCGCCCTCTACAATCCCGAATGGGCCGCGGTCTACGCCAAGAACCCGGTCAAGCCCGACGCCGCCAAGGCGCTGACCTACTACCAGAAGCCCGCCGACCTCGGCTTCCCCGGGGCCCAGCGCGGCATGACCGAGCTCCTGCTCGACCCCGCCCGCGGCCAGCACGATCTCAAGCGGGGCTGCCGCTACGGGCTGGCCTTCCAGGCGAACCCGGTCGCGGTCCGGAACAACTACCTCGATTCCTGGTCGACGCTCTACTGGATCGCCGGCTGCTACACCGATGCCGGGAGCGGCGTCCCGCGGGATCCGCAGAAGGCCGCCGACCTCTACATGAACACGGTGGCGGCCAAGCTGCCGCGGGCGGTCACCACCTTCACGGACGAGCTCGGCCGCCAGCCCCCCGACCTCGTGGCGGCGATCCAGCGCGACCTCGCCAAGCGCGGCTTCTACACCGGGCCGGCCGACGGGACGGCGACGCCGCAGACGCGCGCGGCCGTGCAGGCCCTGGCCGGCCGGGGTGCCGGCCCGCAGGGCAACGCGGGAGCTGGCAGTGCGGGGGCGGGCAACCCCGGAGCCGGCAACAGCGGAGCCGGAAAGCCCGCCGGCCCGCCGCCTCCGGCACCGCCCGCGGCGACGCCGAGCGTCGAGGACCTCATCGCGCTGTCGAAGAGCGCGGTCTCCAACGCCGCCGACGCGGCGAAGCTCCGGGGCCTGGCGGAGAGCGGCGTCCCGGTGGCGCAGTACCTCTACGCCGCGATGCACCTGTCCCCGGCCAACAAGGAGCAGCGGGTCACCGCGCCGGACGGCCCCCTCGCGAGCCGCTATCTCGAGCGCCTCGCGGTCGAGCGCTCCTTCGCCCCCGCGGCGGCCTCGGCGGCCTTCCTGTACGACCTCGGCGGCGCCGGCCTGCAGCGGGATCCCGCGAAGGCGGCCGACCTGACGATCCGCGCCCTCGAGCTCAAGTCCACCGAGATCCTGCAGAATCTCGAGCAGGACCAGTGGGGCGCCGGCTTCTGGGCCGCCCTCCAGCAGCGCCTCGCCGACCGGAATCTCTACCAGGGCCGCGTCGTCGACCAGCGCAACGACCGGACCATCCAGGCGGCGCGCCGCCTCCTCGGCAATCCATAGGAGACGGCCATCATGGGTCCCCGCCGCAAGGATCCCGCGCGGTTCCCGGCCCCCAGGGCCGGAAGCCGCATCGGCCACCGCACCGCCGCCCTGATGGCGGGCCTGCTGGCCGGCCTCCTCCTGCCCGCCGCCGCGCAGGCGCAGATCAAGGTCCGCAAGGCCGACTGCTTCTTCGCGGCCGACGGCAGGACCGTCATCGACGGGGTCTGCGAGTTCCTGACCGACGCGCGCAGCTACGGCGTGGGCGGGTTCCGCCTCGCCACCTACACCAACGGCTACCTGCGCGACGGCGTGGTCGTGTCGGTGACGGCGCCCGGCCAGGGCACGGCGACCTGGAACCGGGAGCCCGGCGGCAAGCCCGAGGACGGCCCCGCCGACAGCGTCACCGCGGAGGGCGCCTGCTGGACCGGGTCCCGGAGCCGGATCTGCGCCTGGAAGGTCGGCGAGGGCCGCCCCGGCTTCGGCGGCGCCCCCGCGGCGGCGCCCGAGGCCGGCGCCCCGCGGGCCGCCGACTGCTACCTCGAGGTCGCGGGCGATGTCCGCCTCGACGGGGCCTGCCAGTTCCGGTCGGAGACCGGGCAGACCGGTGCCCGCGGCTTCGAGATCCGCTCCTACGCCGCGGGCAAGCTCGACGTCGTGGCGCAGCTCGTCCGCGACCCGCAGAACCCGCTGAAGGCCACGGCCTTCTGGAACGGGTCGTCCGGGGGCCTGCGCGCCGCCGAGGCCCTCGGCGCCCTGTCGCCGAGCGGCCCCTGCTGGGACAATGACGGCGCCCGTCTCTGCGTCTGGCAGCCCGGCCAGCCCCGCGGCGGCTGGGACCGGCGGGCCGAGGCCCGGGCTCCGGCCCCGCCCGAGACGCCGCCGTCGCCGCCACCGTCACAGGCGCCGTCACAGGCGCCGCCTCCGCCGCGCGACGGCGCGGAGGGGCGCGATCCGCCGCCGGGCACGTTCCTGAAGCTGTCCTTCAAGGGCCGCTGCGAGTCCCTGATGATGGACGGGGAGGACCTCACCGCGACCTGCGCCCCGGAGGCGGTGAACACCTCCGTCGTCGGCAGCCCGAAGGCCGGGTTCATCTTCGGCACCACCGACGGCAAGGCCATGGCGTTCATGGCCTCGGCCAAGGGCTTCGTCGAGGGCGGCACCCTGCACCAGCCCGTCGACGAGCTGATGTACGCCGAGCGCGACCAGTCGACCTTCAAGGTCAAGGGCACCTGCGAGATGCCCAACCCGATGGGCGGCCCGGTGGTCATCACCTGCAACGCCCAGTCGGCGAACAGCACCTACGCGGTCCGGTTCCGCACCGACGGCGGCAAGCCGGTCCTGACGCGCGGCGACGCGAAGTGAGGCTCTCGCCGCGGACCGGAATCGCCCGACCCGCGAACCCGAGGAGGATCCCATGGCACGACGCGTTGCGACGACGGGAGGGGCCGGCGGCACCGGGATCCTCGTCGGCCTCCTGGGGCTCTGCCTCGCGGGACCGGCGCTCGCGGGATCCACGAGCGTGACCGCGCGGCCCGGGGAGCGGGTCCGCCTCGACGGCTACGCCACCCACGAGACCCGACCGGGCTGCCCGTCCGTTCCGGCGGCCGCGATCGAGCTGGTCACGCCCCCGCGCGGCGGCCGCATCGAGCAGCGGCGCGAGTTCCTGGTCCTCGGCCAGAACATCGACGGCACCCCGTCGCGGGACGGCTGCCAGGACGTCGAGCGGGACGCGCGGACGCTCTACTACACGGCCCGGCCCGACTTCGCCGGCCACGACACGGTGTCGGTGATCGTCACCTTCGTCACCGGCGAGGAGGCCACCTACACCTACAGGATCACGGTGCCCGAGGGCGAGGGTCGGCGGGCGCCGGCGGTGTCCCAGGCACCTGCCCCCCGCGACGCGGGCCTCGCGCGGCCGGCCCCGGCGGCGCGCGCCGCTCCCGCCGAGCGGGCGACTCCGGCCGCGACTCCGGCTGCGACTCCGGCTCCGGCGCCCCGGGAGGCGAGCACCGGCGACTTCCTGCGCGACGCGGTCCGGGGCGCGGTCTCGGCCACCCGGCCGGCGCCGGCCGCGCCGCCCCCGAAAGCCGCCGAGGCCGCGGCGCCCGTGCCCGGCACGCCCGCACCGCCGCCGCAGCAGCAGCTGGCACCACCGCGCCCGCCCGCCGCGCCGCAGCTCTGACGCAGCTCCGGCGCGGACGGCCGGACCGGCCGCCCGCACCCCCACCGCCAAGCCGAGGACGAGTCCCGTGCATCAGCGCCTCCCGAACGCCCCCCGATCCGCGGCACCGACCCGACCGCGTCGGCGCGCCGGCGCCGGCGTCCTCGCCCTCGGATCGGCGCTCTGCCTGCCGCTCTGCCTGCCGCTCTGCCTCGCCCTGCCGGCCCGGGCGGAGGTGGAGAACAAGACCGCGCGCGCCGGCCAGCGGATCTTCCTCCAGGGCTTCACCTACTACTTCGCCACGCAGGGGTGCCGCTCGCGCGCGGCCACGATCGAGCTCGTCAGGCCGCCGCGCGGCGGGCGCATCGAGCAGCGGCGCGAGTTCCGGATCCTCAGCGGCAAGGTCGACGAGACGGGGGCGCAGATCCGGCAGCCGGACGGCTGCGAGGACGCCAAGAAGGACTCGATGTCGCTCTACTACACGGCACGGCCCGACTTCTCCGGACTCGACACCCTGTCGATCGACGTCACCTTCGGGGATGGGTCCACGGTGCCGTACACGTTCCGGATCACCGTGCCGCCGGGCGAGCCCCGCCGGGCCCCGGCGGTGTCGCAGGCGCCCGTCCCGCGCGCGGGCGGCGCCGGGCAGGCCGCGCCGGCGGCCCGGGCGACGCCGGCTCCGGCCCCCCGGGAGGCCGGCACCAGCACCGGCGACTTCCTGCGCGACACGGTCCGCGGCTCGGTCGCGGCCCCGCGGCCGGCACCGGTCGCGGAGCCTCCGAAGTCCGAGGCGGCCGCGGCGGACGCGCCCGGCGCGCCGCCTCGGACCGAGCCTCCGCCGCCACGCGCGATGGCGCCGGCGCCGCGCCCCCGGCCAGCGGCCACGCCGCAGCTCTGAGACCCGCGGGGCCGGCCGGTGCGGCCCGGCCTCGCTCATCCGGCGAATCCACGCCTGACCGGGCCCCCGCTGCACAGGTCCGGCAGGTCACCGACAGAGCCACCAGTAGAACCACCAGCAGAGCGAAGTGAGAGGCGCCCCATGGGATCGATGCGGAACGCGTCCATCTACGCGGCCATCCTATCGACGCTCCCGCTCCCGGCGGCCGCGGCGGAGACGTGCCGCGACCATTACCGGAGCGAGGGGACGCCGATGCTCCAGGCCATCACCTACAAGACGTGGATGATCTTCCCCTCGGTCAGCCCCAGGGCCGCGTTCGACCGGGTGACGCGGGCGGTCCTGGCCGAGGGGTTCGTGGGCGTGCACGTGGAGAAGGCGCTCGGCACCCTGACGGCCCAGCAGGAGACATCCGGTTCGGGGCGACCGCAGACGCTGCGGGTCGTCGTGCGCAAGGCCGGGGCGGGCAGCCGGGTCGACGCCCTGTTCATGGTGCAGGCCGGCCAGATCGGCCAGGACGTCGACCAGAACCTGTGCCGCATCGTCGATGCCGCGGCGCATTAGGCCCCCGATGCCGACCGGCTCCAGGCACGCGGCCCAGAGGCGAGGTTCCGATGCGCAGTCCGGTGCGAGCTTCGGGGCAAGGTTCGGGGCGATGCTCAGCGCGGGGCCGGCCGTGACGCGCCTCCCGGCGGCCACCCTCGCGGCAGCCCTCGCCGCTTTCCTCGCCGCAACCCTCCTGGCGCCGTCGTCGGCCCGCGCGATCGACTGCCGCAAGGCGGCCAGCCCACTCGAGCGCGTGATCTGCGCCGACCCGGCGCTCCGGAAGGCGGACGCCGCCCTGGGTGCGGCCTATTCCGGCCTCCTGCACAGCACGGACGACGCCGAGATCCGCGCGATGCTGGTCGCCAGCCAGAAACGCTGGGTGGCGGCCCGGGACACGTGGCTCGGCGACCTGGACGCGGCCGACGCGCGCGCCGTCGTGCTGAAGGCGATCCGGGCACGGACCGAGGACCTGTCCGGCCGCTCGAAGAGCGATCCCGCCCGACCGCACTGGATCGCGGCGGCGCAGCGGCAGCGGGCCTTCGCGGCGCGGTTCACCGGCGGCCCCTTCGCGGGGTTCGACACGGCGTGCGACTTCCTGCCCGTCGGGCAGGACCGGGTCTACGGGTGCTTCGGCAGCCGGCGCTACCAGAACGGCGACCGGGTCTGCACGCTGTCCGACGACTGGGCGAGCGGCCACACCTCCGAGACGCGCACGGTCGCGCGGGTCGTCGACGGCGCCGCGCGCACGGTCGCGACCTGCACGATCGGCGGGGGCGACGACGCGGAATGCCCGGGTCCCGACAGCGCCGACGGCCGCTGGGCGCGGCCTGCCGCCCCGGCCGTCGCCGGCGCGGCGGCACCCGCGGGACCTCGGCCCGTCCTCGACGTCGAGCTGGCCCCGGACGCCGATGCCGAGACCTGGCTCTCGGCGTGCCTGACCGACCCCGCCTATCCGCCGCCCGACCCGGTTTCGGCGGCCCGGACGGCCCCGGGATCGAGCCCGCCCGCGCCGGCGGGCGCCCCGAGCAGCCGGTGACGATGGGACCGCACGCCCCCGCGCCTGATCCGGGCCCTGCGCCGGCCCGGGGCCGCCGGCACGCTCTCGGTGACCACGACGGGCGACGGCGAACTGCCCGAGGTCCACGAGTACGGGGTCGCGTGCCGATGAGACGGATCCTGCGGGCGCTGCCGCTGATCGCCGTGACGGGCCTGGCCGCGACCGCCGCGGTCGCGGCCCCCATTCCCCCCTGCGCGGCCGACGCCGAGCGGCAGGCCCTCAAGCTGCTGCGCTTCCACAGCGACGGCGACGCGCGGGCCACGGTCGATCCCGCGTCCGTCCGGTCCGTCGGCACCGTCGCGTCCCTGGTCGGGACGCGGCGCTTCCAGGTGATCGAGGTGGAGGGCAGCATCTACAAGGGCGCGTATCGGATCCGGCTGATCTACGCGCCGATGCCCGGGAGCTGCGTGCTGATGGGGCAGGAGATCCTCGAGCGATCCGATCCCTACTGAGCACCGGCCCGCGGCCGGCCCTCCGGCCGCCCCGCGGGCGCTGTCCTCAGCGCACGCCGAGGCAGCCGGTCCCGGGCGCCGGCAGGACCAGCCAGGCGCCGCCCGCGTAGAGGCGCCGGACCGCGCCCGGCGCGGCGGGCCGGAGCACCAGATACGCGCGGCCGGCCGAGACCAGGGCCCCGTCGTCGGCGGCCGCCAGGGCGGCGGGGTTCCCGAGCGCCACCACGGTCTCCGGCTGGACCGCGAGGGCGGTCAGCGCGGTCACGCCGAGCCCCCCGGCGAGCGCCGCCGCGACGGCGCCGACCGGCAGGCCGCGCCGGGGGCGCCGATCAGTAATCGTAGGCATGCTCGAACCGGCCCCCCGCGGCCTCCACGTCGCGGATCTGCGCGACGAGCTGCTCTACCGCGGTGTCGTAGCCGACGCGCTGCCAGCCCGGCTCGGACTGGATCGGCATCGCGAACAGCGGCTCGGCCCCGCCGAGGGTGACCGTCCGGCCCGGCGGCAGGAGGACGGTGGTGAGGATCCGGTGGTTGCCGGCGATCTCCAGGACGTTCCGGCCCCGCGCGCCGAGGCCCCGGACGATCTCCGTGAAGGCCCGGTAGCGCGGCGTCTCCATCAGGGCGGCCGGGCCGCCGTCGCCGGCCGGGACGGGGCCGAGGAGGGTGATGCGCGGGTCGGCGGCCGCGTCGCCGGCATCGAGCCCCGCCACGACGCTGCGGATCGTCAGGCCGGCCGGGTCCATCCCGGCGAGCCACGCGATCCCCTGGGCGTAGGCCCATTTCACCCCGTATTGCAGCGTGAGCGCGCCGCGCCGCTCGACCGCCCGCAGGGACGGCGTGAACGGGACCTCGTGCCAGAGCCGCGACAGCTCCGCGTCGAACGGGTAGCGGTACCAGGGGGTCTGGCGCAGGAACGCGGCGTAATCCCCGAGCAGCCGGGCGTTGAACCGGTCCTCGTCCGTCGGCTCCGGCCCCCGCCACCACGCGGTCAGCGCCCCGAGGGTGCGCTCGTAGGCGCCCTGGATCAACATCTCGGCCGTGAAGCTCAGGCCGATCACGTAGTTGGTGACTTTCTGGCCCGCGGTGACGTCGCCGGTGCGCCCGGCCGCCCGGGTCGCTCCGCACAGGCTCGTCCAGAAGCCCGTCGTCGCCGCCCAGTAGTCGAAGGCCGATTCCGAGGCGGAACGCGTCACCCCGGCGAGGTCCGCGTAGGCGTGGACGATGTCCCATTCGGGGAAGGTGAGGTAGCTGTCGCCGGCCGCGCGCTTGTAGCCCTCGGGGGCGATCCCGAAGCGCGAGCCGCCCGCCGAACGCCCCGGCCCGGCGGGATCGGGCCTGACAGTGCAGCCCCCCTCGATCGCCGCGACGGGCAGGGCGCAGGCGAGGGCCAGAACGGCGAGGCCGGCGACCGCCCAGCGGACGACCCGTCGCCGGCGGCGGGGGGGCCGGGGGCTCACGCGGCGACCCCGGCCGCGGTCCGGGCGCGCCACGGCCACCAGCCGAGCACGACGCCGGCGAGGCCGAGGCTCAGGTGCGGGCCGTTGGAGAGGAGCGGGCTGTCCTGGAAGCCCTTCAGGAACAGCGACAGGTCGAGGAAGCTCGACCCGGTGAGCACGCCGACGACGCCGTCGAGCAGGTAGATCGCCCCGAAGGCCCGCAGGAAGGTCACGGCGGCGGAGCGCGACCACAGGCCGGCGGCGAGCGCCCACAGGCCGGAGGCGAGGTGGAGCGCGTCCTTGTAGACGTCGAGCCGGAACAGGCCGAAGACGCGGCCCTCCGCGTCCCGGAAGGCCGGGACGTAGTCGGTGGCGGCGGCGAACAGCAGGATGGCCGCGAAGGCGAGGGCGGCCACCTGCGGGGGCGTGGGTCTCATGGGCGTCTCCTGAGTCGGCACGCGCGGCCCGCGCGAGGCGGATCCGTGCCGGGGCGCGGTCAGGCCATGTAGGTCGACCACAGGGCGTTCCGGAACAGCAGCCCCGGATCGTAGCGGCGCTTGGCCGCCACGAAGGCGTCGAGCTTCGGATAGGCCCGGGCCATCTGGTCGCGCCGGGCGTGCAGGCGGTAGGGCAGGTAATAGGCCCCGCCGATCGCCACGACGCGCTCGATCAGGGCCTCGGTCATGCGCATCATCGCGGCCTCGTCGCCGGGGGTGAGGCCCTGCGAGAACGACATCACCGCGCCGATGCGCGGGCCCGGCGCGTAGGCCAGCGCCGAGTCCGGGTCCGCCGCCACGTAGCGCAGGGTGACGTTGAGGCAGTCGCAGCCCGAGCGCGGGATGGTCTCGCGGCAGGCGGCGAGGAACGCGTCGAAGCGCTCGGGCGGGACGAAGTACTCGTGCAGGATGTCGGTGCGGCTGCGGTCGCGCGAGGCGAGGTTGGCCACCGGCTCGTTCATCAGGCTGTTGCGGGTGGCGAGGCCGGGATCGAGCGTCGGGTTGAGCCGGGTCTCGGCGATCCAGCGGGCGCGCTTGCCGAACTCGCTGCCGACCTGGGCGCGGTAGATCTCCCGCGAGACCGCCGAGAACGCCCCCTGGGCGGCCGCCGCGGGCAGGACCTGCGGCGGGTGCTCGGCCTCCGCGTAGGTGACGAGGATCGCCTCGTCGAAGAAGCCGGCCTGCGCGACTGAGAGCCGGCCGTAGGCCATGCGCAGGCGCGCGTCGCGCGCCACCGCCGCCGCGAAGGCCGGCGCGAAATCCGCGGCCGGCATCACCGCGAAGGTCGGCGTGAGGAGGCGGTTCGGCACCATCTCGACCACGAGGTCGACCACGATGCCGAACAGGCCGTAGCCGCCCATCGCCAGCCCGAACAGCTCGGCGTTCTCCTCGCGGGAGCAGGTCACGAGGCTGCCGTCGGCCAGGACGAGGCGGACGGCGCGGACGGTGGAGCCGAACGGGCCGTGCGGCGCGGGCCAGCCGTGAGCGTTGACGCAGAAGGTCGAGCCGACCCCGAAATCGCTGTTCGACTGCATGACCGTCGGCGAGTAGCCGATCCGGTCGAGCTGCCGGATGACCTGCGACCAGCGCGCGCCGGCCCCGACCCGGTAGAGGCCGGCGGCTGTGTCGGGCTCGATCGGGCCGCCCTCCAGGGTCACGGCCGTCCCGTCGCGGGCGAGGCTCTGGGCGCCCATGGAATGCCGGGCGACGCCGACGGCGACAGGCCGGCCGGCGGCGGCGGCATCCCGGATCTCGGCGCGCACGGCCTCGATCAGGGCGTCGGTCGACCCCGTCGGGAGCACGGCGTGGCGCGTCACCGGGGTCGGGTTGAGGCCGCTCGCGTCGTTGAGGATGATCCGCGGCGCGGCCCGGGCCGCCCGCGGCAGCAGCGCGGCGGCCGCCGCGGCGCCGCCGCCCGCGAGGATCCCGCGCCTGCTCGGTCCTGTCCCGGCCATGCCCACCCTCGATTCGCGCCGGCGGGGCGACCGGCTCGCCCCGCCGGCCAACCCTGCGACGGGTTCGGATCCGGCGGCGTGAGATCACGCACGGAGCGCGGTGCGCCGCCGGCCGGGACGATGCCACGCCGCCCCCGGCGCGGTCGAGCGCCCGCGCTCCGGCCGTCGGCGCCGCGCGCCGATCCGTCCTCAACCGCGATTCTTCGACGGGTCGCGGATCGCGACGTTGACAGGCGTCCGGGGCCACGGCACGGCGGCGGAGGACCCGCTTGGCCGGAGCCCACGATCGCCGAGGAGGGAGATCCGCCATGCCGTCAGGCGCTTCGAACCGGACGGCAGGGGAGGCCCCGCGGCCGGAGCGGGAGCCGGTCCTGCTGCAGGATCCGCACGCCGTCCGCGAGCCGCGCGAGAACAACCTCGAGCGCGCGATCGGCCACGCGGTGCGCGAGCGCCGGAAGCGGCTCGGCATCACCTCGGCGGACCTCGCCGCGACGACCGGCCTGTCGCCCGGCATGCTGTCGAAGATCGAGAACGGCAACATCTCGCCGTCCCTGACGACGCTGCAGCTGCTCGCCCAGGCGCTCGGCATGCCGATCACCGGCTTCTTCCGCGGCTACGAGGAGGTCCGCAACGCGGTCTTCGTCAAGGCCGGGGAGGGGATCGAGCTGGAGCGGCGCGGCACGCGGGCCGGGCACCAGTACAACCTGCTCGGGCACATCCACGAGAACACCAGCGGCGTGACGGTCGAGCCGTATCTGATCACGCTCACGACCGATTCGGACGTGTTCCCGACCTTCCAGCACCCCGGCCTGGAGTTCCTCTACATGCTGGAGGGCGAGGTGCTGTACCGGCACGGGGACCGGCACTTCCACATGCAGCCCGGCGACAGCCTGTTCTTCGACGCCGATGCCCCGCACGGGCCGGCGGAGCTGCTCGTGCTGCCGGCCCGCTACCTCTCGGTGATCGCGTATCCGCAGTCGGGCCGCACCGGCTGACGGGCCGCGTTGTTCTCAAGAAGAAATCTTATTTCTTGAGGGTTGATTTCCGCCGCGCAGGCCGCCTATGCTCCGGGCGAACCCGCGACGGAGGTGGTGCCATGTGCGGCATCGTCGGATTGTTCCTGAAGGACCCCGCCCTGGAGCCGCAGCTCGGCGCGCTGCTCGCCGACATGCTCGTCACCATGACGGATCGGGGGCCGGACTCGGCCGGCCTCGCGATCTACCGGCCGCCGGCCCCCGGCCTGTCGAAGATCACCGTGCAGTCGGCACGCCCGGAGGCGGATTTCCCCGCCCTGGAGCAGCGCCTCGCGGAGGCCTCCGGCGGCTCGGCGCGGGTGGCGGTGAAGAGCTCGCACGCGGTCATCACCGTGGCGTCCGACTGCCTCGCCGCGACGCGCGATGCCCTGAAGGGCCTCGCGCCCGATCTGCGCGTGATGGGCGCGGGCGAGAGCGTCGAGATCTACAAGGAGGTCGGCCTGCCGAAGGACGTGGTGGCGCGCTTCGGCATCGCAGGAATGTCGGGCACCCACGGCATCGGCCACACCCGGATGGCGACGGAATCGGCCGTGACCACGATGGGCGCGCACCCGTTCTCGACGGGCGCCGACCAGTGCCTCGTCCATAACGGCTCGCTGTCGAACCACAACAACCTGCGCCGGAGCCTCGCCCGGGCCGGCATGGCCTTCGAGACGGAGAACGATTCCGAGGTCGCGGCGGCCTATCTCACCACCGCGATGGCGCGTGGCCGGGACCTCGGCGCGGCGCTCGCGGGGGCGCTCACGGATCTCGACGGGTTCTTCACCTTCGTGGTCGGCACCAAGTCCGGCTTCGGCGTGCTGCGCGACCCGATCGCCTGCAAGCCGGCGATCATGACGGAGACCGAGCGCTACGTCGCCTTCGGCTCGGAATACCGGGCGCTCGTCGGCCTGCCGGGGATCGAATCCGCCCGCGTCTGGGAGCCCGAGCCGGCGACCGTCTACTTCTGGGATCAGCGGCAGGCCGCCTGAGCCGCTCCCCCCGCAGCCTTCACGGATCTCGCCCATGCCCGTCTTCGATCTGGCGGCGACGCCCCTGCGCGCCCTGAACCAGGCCCTCCACGGCGTCGCGCCGGGCGCCAACGACACCGAATTCGAGGTGCTGAACCCGCGGGGCCAGCACGCGGTCGCGGTCGGGATCGACGGGCCCGTCACCGTCACGGTGCGCGGCCCGGTCGGCTACTACTGCGCCGGCATGAACGACGGCGGCACCGTCACGGTGCAGGGCTCGGCGGGCCCGGGCGTCGCCGAGAACATGATGTCCGGCACGGTCGTGATCGAGGGCGACGCCTCGCAATATGCCGGCGCCACCGGGCGCGGCGGCCTCCTCGTCATCAAGGGCAACGCGGCCTCGCGCTGCGGCATCTCCATGAAGGGGATCGACATCGTCGTGCACGGCTCGATCGGGCACATGTCGGCCTTCATGGGCCAGTCCGGATCCCTCGTGGTCCTGGGCGATGCCGGCGAGGCGTTAGGCGACTCGCTCTATGAGGCGAAGCTGTTCGTCCGCGGCAGCGTGAAGAGCCTCGGGGCCGACTGCATCGAGAAACCGATGCGCCCCGAGCACCGCGCGCACCTCGCGGCCCTGCTGGACCGCGCCGGGGTCGCGGACGTCCGGCCGGAAGAGTTCCGGCGCTACGGCTCGGCCCGCAAACTCTACAGCTTCAACATCGACAACGCCGACGCCTACTGAGAGCGCGCCGCCGGAGTGGATACCGGTTCGGCGCGAGCGAGCGCGTCGAATCAAGGACTTAAAGCCGCTCCCGATCGGGAGCGGCTCAAGCGGGAGACCGGGCATGACCTATCAGAACCCGCCGATGCCGCCGCGCAAGTCGGCGACCTTCGACGACCACACCCTGGCGGAGATCCGCCGGGCCGCGGCCACCGGCATCTACGACATCCGCGGCGGCGGCACGAAGCGCAAGCTCCCGCATCTCGACGACCTGCTGTTCCTCGGCGCCTCGATGTCCCGCTATCCCCTGGAGGGCTACCGGGAGGCCTGCGGGACCGGCGTCACCCTCGGCACGCGATTTGCCAAGAAACCGATCGCGTTGAAGATCCCGATCACCATCGCCGGCATGAGCTTCGGATCCCTGTCCGCCAACGCCAAGGAGGCCCTCGGCCGCGGCGCTACGCTGGCCGGCACCTCGACCACCACGGGGGACGGCGGCATGACCGACGAGGAGCGCGGCCATTCCGACATCCTCGTCTACCAGTACCTGCCCTCCCGCTACGGCATGAACCCGCGCGACCTCCGGCGCGCCGACGCCATCGAGGTGGTGGTCGGCCAGGGCGCGAAGCCCGGTGGCGGCGGCATGCTGCTCGGCCAGAAGATCTCCGACCGGGTCGCCGCCATGCGCGACCTGCCCAAGAGCATCGACCAGCGCTCCGCCTGCCGGCACCCGGACTGGACCGGCCCGGACGATCTCGAGATCAAGATCGGCGAGTTGCGCGAGATCACCGACTGGGAGAAGCCGATCTACGTGAAGGTCGGCGGCGCCCGGCCCTATTACGACACCGCGCTCGCCGCGAAGGCCGGGGCCGACGTCGTCGTCCTCGACGGCATGCAGGGCGGCACGGCGGCGACTCAGGACGTGTTCATCGAGCATGTCGGCCAGCCGACGCTCGCCTGCATCCGCCCCGCCGTGCAGGCGCTGCAGGATCTCGGCCTGCACCGGAGCGTGCAGCTCGTGATCTCGGGCGGCATCCGCTCGGGCGCGGACGTCGCCAAGGCCATCGCGCTCGGGGCGGACGCGGTCTCGATCGGCACCGCGGCGCTCGTCGCCATCGGCGACAACGACCCGGCCTACGAGGAGGAGTACCGCGAGCTCGGCTCGACCGCGGGTGCCTACGACGACTGGCACGAGGGCCGCGACCCGGCGGGCATCACCACGCAGGATCCCGAGCTGGCGGCCCGCCTCGACCCGGTCCGCGCCGGCCGGAAGCTCGCCAATTACCTGAAGGTGATGACCCTGGAGGCGCAGACCATCGCCCGCGCCTGCGGCCACAACCACCTGCACAATCTGGAGCCCGAGGACCTCGTGGCGCTGACGCTCGAGGCCGCCGCCATGGCCCGCGTGCCGCTGGCCGGCACCGACTGGTACCCGGGCAAAGCGGGCTTCTAGGGCCCTTCAACCCCGCCGGTCGCGCCGGAACGGGGCGCGGCCGGCCCCCACCCGATCCGCGCTCAGGGGGCTGCCGTGACGACCGACCTTTCCGCCTACGCCGCCGAGCACGGCGTGAAGTACTTCATGATCTCCTACACGGACCTGTTCGGCTGCCAGCGCGCCAAGCTGGTGCCCGCGCAGGCGATCGGCGCCATGCAGCGCGACGGCGCGGGCTTCGCGGGCTTCGCCACCTGGCTCGACCTGACCCCGGCCCATCCCGACCTGTTCGCAATGCCGGACGCCGCCTCGGTGATCCGCCTGCCCTGGAAGCCAGACGTCGCCTGGGTGGCGGCCGACTGCACCATGGCGGACGCCCCCGTCGGCCAGGCGCCCCGGGTGGTGCTGAAGCAGCTCGTGGCGCGGGCCGCCGACGAGGGCCTGCGGGTCAAGACCGGCGTCGAGGCCGAGTTCTTCCTGCTGAGCGCGGACGGATCGGCGATCTCGGATCACCACGATCGGGCGGAGAAATCCTGCTACGACCAGCAGGCGCTGATGCGCCGCTACGACGTGATCGCCGAGATCTGCGACCACATGCTGGCTCTGGGCTGGAAGCCCTACCAGAACGACCACGAGGACGCGAACGGCCAGTTCGAGATGAACTGGGAGTACGACGACGCGCTGGCCACCGCCGACAAGCACGCCTTCTTCAAGTTCATGGTCCGCTCGGTCGCCGAGCGGCACGGCCTGCGGGCGACCTTCATGCCGAAGCCGTTCCCCGGCCTCACCGGCAACGGCTGCCACTGCCACGTCTCGGTGTGGAACACGGCCGGCACCGTGAACGCCTTCGCGGATCCCGAGATGCCGTTCGGCCTCTCGACCCGGGGCCGGCACTTCCTCGGCGGGATCATGCGGCACGCGCCCGCGCTCGCCGCGATCACCAACCCGACGGTCAATTCCTACAAGCGCATCAACGCGCCCCGCACGATCTCGGGCGCGACCTGGGCGCCGAACGCCGTGACCTGGACCGGCAACAACCGCACCCACATGGTGCGCGTGCCCGGGCCGGGCCGGTTCGAGCTGCGCCTGCCCGACGGGGCGGCCAATCCGTACCTGCTCCAGGCGGCGATCCTGGCCGCGGGCCTGGACGGTGTGGCGTCGGCGGCCGATCCCGGGCCGCACAGCGACGTCGACATGTACCGCGACGGCCACGCCGTCACCGGCGCGCCGCGCCTGCCGCTCAACCTGCTGGACGCGCTGCGGGCCTTCGAGGCCGACGAGGCCCTGCGGGACAATCTGGGCGGCGCGTTCTCCGTCGCCTACCTCAAGTTGAAGCAAAATGAGTGGGACAGCTACTGCGCCCATTTCACCGCCTGGGAGCGCGAGACCACGCTCGATGTCTGAGCCGGTGCTGCCGGTGACGCGCCGAACGGCGGACCGGCTCTTGCAAGGCCCAGTTCGATCCTGGCGACGGGGAGCGGGACGCGGACCGACATGCGTGTGATCCATCGTATCCTGGGCAGCCGGCACGAATCCGGGATGGCCGAGCGCCTGCACCATCTCGCGCATCACGGCGCGGTGGACGTGCTCGTCGTGTCGAGCACCGACGTCGCCCGGCGGCGGATCCGCGCGACCACCCAGTCCGGCGAGGAGATCGCCCTCGCCCTGCCGCGGGACGAGCCGCTCTTCGACGGGGCCGTGCTGGCGCTGGAGGCGGACCGCGCCCTCGTCGCCCGGGTCGGCTCCGAGCGCTGGCTCCGCCTCGTCCCGGACAGCCAGGCCGCCGCCCTCGAGCTCGGCTACCACGCCGGCAACCTCCACTGGCGGGTTCGCTTCGCCGACGGCGCCCTCCTGGTGGCCCTGGACGGACCGGCCGACGCGTACCTCGTCCGCCTCGGCGCCCTCGTCACCGACCGGCAGGTGACCCACACCATCCTCGACGAGGCGGCGCCGTGCTGAGCCGGCTCCTGGCGTTCCAGCAGGCCGACGCCGCCTTCCCGAGCGGGAGCTTCGCCTTCTCCAACGGGATCGAGGGGCTCGTCGCGGGCGACCCGGCCTTCGACACGGTGAGCCTGACGCGGACGCTCACGGCCCTCGTGCGCTTCCGGTGGGCGGAGAGCGACCGCGTCGCCCTGATCCTCGCCCACCGCGCCGGCCCCGATCCGGCCCGGCTCGGCCGCATCGACGCCGCCGTGGAGGCGGCCACCCTCGTCGAGGCGATGCGCACCGGCAGCCGGCGCAACGGCGCCTCCCTGCTGACCACCCACGCGCGGCTCGCCACGCCCGGTGCCGGGGACATTCGCGCCGCGATCCGGTCCGGGCTCATGCTGGGGCACCTCGCCACCGTGCAGGGCGCCCTGTGGCGGGGGCTGGGCCTGTCGGAAGCGGAGGCGGCGGCCGTCGCCGGCTACCAGCTCGTCTCCGGCCTGGTCTCGGCCACGGTCCGGCTCGGTCAGGTGGGCGCCATCCAGGGCCAGCAGGCCCTCCAGACGGTGCTGTCGCTCGTCGCGGAGATCGCCGAGCGGCCCGTGACCGAGGACCCCGACGGCGCGATCGTCCTCACGGGCTTCACGCCGCTGATCGAGGTCGCCGCGATGCGGCACGCGCGCGCCGACCTGCGCCTGTTCGCCAACTAGGGAGCGGGTGATGCTGCTCACGCCCACCGAGCTGGAACGTCTCACGATCTTCACCGCGGCCGAGCTCGCCCGCAAGCGCCGGGCCCGCGGCCTCAGGCTCAACTACCCGGAGGCGGTGGCGCTCATCACCGACGAGATCCTGGAGGGCGCGCGCGACGGGCGCAGCGTCGCCGACCTCATCGGCTGGGGCTCCACGATCCTGTCGACCGAGGACGTGATGCCGGGCATCGCCGCCATGCTGCCGATCCTGCAGGTCGAGGGCGTCTTCCCGGACGGCACCAAGCTCGTCACGGTCCACGAGCCGGTCCGCGCCCGGGCGGGCGCCCCCGCCGACACCCTGGAGCCCGGGGCGATCCTGCCGGCCGACGGCGCGATCGAGCTGGCCGCGGGCCGCCCGCGGGTCACCCTCGACGTCGTCAACACCGGCGACCGCCCGGTCCAGATCGGCTCGCACTACCACTTCTTCGAGGTGAACCGGGCGCTCGATTTCGACCGGGCGGCGGCCCTGGGCTACCGCCTCGACATCCCGGCCGGGACGGCGATCCGCTTCGAGCCGGGGCAGCGCAAGACCGTGACGCTGGTCGGCTTCGGCGGCGCCCGGGAGCTGACCGGGCTCAACGACCTGACGCAGGGGACCCTGCCCGACGACGCGGCGCGGGCGGCGGCCCTCGCCCGCGCCAAGGCCCGCGGCTTCAAGGGCGCCTAGGGAGAGTGCCATGGTGACGATCCCGCGCCGCGACTACGCCGCCCTCTACGGGCCGACCACCGGGGACGGGGTGCGGCTCGCCGACACCTCCCTGGTGGCGGTCGTCGAGCACGACCACGCCGTCTACGGGGACGAGTGCCTGCACGGCGGCGGCAAGACCCTGCGCGACGGGATCGGGATGGCGCCCGGGGTGACCGCCGCGCAGGGCGCGCTCGACTTCCTCCTCTGCAACGTCGTGGTGATCGACCCCGTCCTCGGCATCCAGAAGGGCGATCTCGGCATCAAGGACGGGCGGATCGTGGCGCTCGGCAAGGCCGGCAACCCGGCGATCATGGACGGCGTCGACCCGCGCCTGATCGTGTCGGCCGGGACGACGGTGCGCGACTGCGAGGGTCTGATCGCGACGCCCGGGGCCATCGACGTGCACGTGCACTTCGATTCCGCCGGCCTGCCGGACCACGCGATCGCCTCCGGCGTCACGACCCTGCTCGGCGGCTCGCTCGGGCCGATCACCGTCGGCATCGATTCCGGCGGCCCGTTCAACACCGGCCGCATGCTCCAGGCCGCCGAGGCCTGGCCGGTCAATTTCGGCTTCCTCGGGCGCGGCAACACCCACCGGCCGGCCGCCCTGAAGGAGCAGCTGGAGACCGGCGTCCTCGGCCTCAAGATCCACGAGGACTGGGGCGCGATGCCGGCCGCGATCGACGCCTGCCTGGGCTTCGCCGACGCGTACGACTTCCAGGTCCAGCTCCACACCGACACGCTGAACGAGTCGGGCTTCGTGGAGGACACGCTGGCGGCGATCGGCGGCCGCACCATCCACATGTACCACACCGAGGGGGCCGGGGGCGGCCACGCGCCGGACATCATCCGGGTCGCCGGGCTGCCGCACTGCCTGCCCTCGTCGACGAACCCGACCAACCCCTACACGGTCAACACCTTCGACGAGCACCTCGACATGACGATGGTGTGCCACCACCTCAACCCGGCCCTGCCGGAGGACGTGGCCTTCGCGGAGAGCCGCATCCGCGCCCAGACCATCGCCGCCGAGGACGTGCTCCACGACATCGGGGCGATCGCGATGCTCGGCTCCGACAGCCAGGGCATGGGCCGGATCCACGAGGTCGTCTGCCGGACGTGGCAGCTCGCCTCGAAGATGAAGGACCAGCGCGGCCCGCTCCCCGAGGAGAGGCCGGGCTTCGGCGACAATGCCCGGATCAGGCGCTACATCGCCAAGTACACGATCAACGCGGCGCGCACCTTCGGCATCCAGGAGCATGTCGGCTCGCTGGAGCCCGGCAAGATGGCCGACATCGTGGTCTGGCGGCCGGCCTTCTTCGGGATCAAGCCGGAGCTCGTGATCAAGGGCGGCTTCATCGCCTGGGGCGCGATGGGCGATTCCGCCGCCTCGCTGATGACCTGCGAGCCGGTGCTGATGCGCCCGCAATGGGGCGCCTTCGGGCGCGCCAAGCAGGCGCTCTCGGCCTGCTTCGTCCACCCCCTGGCGATCGAGGCCGATCTCGGCGGCCGGCTCGGCCTGCGCAAGGCGCTCCTGCCCGCCCGCGGGACCCGCACGCTGACGAAGGCCGACATGCTCTGGAACGACGCCTGCCCGGAGATCCGCGTCGACCCGCAGACCTTCGACGTCTTCGTCGACGGCGTGCTCGCCACCTGCGAGCCGGCCCGGACTCTGCCGCTCGCCCAGCGCTACATGCTGCGCTGAGCGGCGCCGAACCCCGCCACCCCTCTCACGGCCCCGCTCCCCATGACCGACGTGACTCCCGCGAACGCCGCCCGGATCGGGATCGGCGGCCCGGTCGGATCCGGCAAGACCGCGCTGATCGAGCGGCTGATCCCCGTGCTGCGGGCGCGGGGCGTCGATCTCGCGGTGATCACGAACGATCTCGTCACCAAGGAGGATGCCGAGCGGCTGCGCCGCTCCGGGCTGATCGATCCGAGCCGCGTCGAGGCGGTGGAGGCCGGGGCCTGCCCGCACACGGTGATCCGGGAGGACCCGACCCTCAACATCGCCGCGGGCGACGCGCTGGAGGCGCGCTTCCCGGGCCTGCAGCTGCTCGTCTTCGAATCCGGCGGCGACAACCTCGCCTCGACCTTCTCCCTCGACCTCGTGGACTGGTGGATCTTCGTGATCGACGTGGCCGGCGGCGACGACATCCCGCGCAAGCGCGGCCCGGGCGTGCTGCGCTGCGACCTCCTCGTGATCAACAAGGTCGACCTCGCGCCGCATGTCGGCGTCGACCTCGACGGGATGCTCGCGGAGGCCGCGCGGGTCCGGAGCGGCAGGCCGGTCCTCGCCACGAACGCGCGCGCGGGCCTCGGCATCGACGCGGTGGCGGATGCCATCGGCCGGGCCGTCCTGTTCGCGCCCTAGCCGTGCCCGACGACGTCCAGACCGGCCGCCGCGCGACGGCCCGCCTCGGCTTCGTGCGCGGCGGCGGGACCAGCGTGCTCGCCGACCAGCACGTGCCGTACCCGTTCCACATCACGAAGCCGTTCCGCCTGTATCCGCAGCGGCCGGAGCTGATCACGCTGTACCTGCAATCGGCCTCCGGCGGCCTCTACCGCGGCGACCGTCTCGGCCTCGACATCACGATGGGTCCGGGCTCGGCGGCGCACGTCACCACCCAGGCCGCCACGGTCGTCCATCGCAGCGCCGACCAGCCGGCCCGCCAGGACACGCGGATCCGCGTCGGCGCCGATGCCTTCCTCCACTGCGTGCCCGATCCCCTGATCCTGTTCCCCGGCGCCGCCCTCTCGGCCTCGACCCGGGTCACGCTCGAGCCCGGGGCCCGTGCCGTCGTCTCCGAGAGCATTGCGTGTCACGACCCGGAGGGCCGCGGCAGGCCGTTCGAGCACGTCGAGCTCGCCCTCGGCATCGAGACGGCGGCGGGGGCCGTCCTGGTCCGCGAGCGGGCGCGCATCGCCGGCGCCGAGTTCCGCGATCCGGCCTCGCCGCTCGGCCCGTGGCGGGCCTACGGCGCCCTCGTCATCCTCGGTCCGGCCCCGTGCCTGCCGGATCCCGGGGACGTCCAGGCCGCGGCCGACCGCACCGGCTGCCGGGCCGGGCTCAGCCCGCTGCCGAACGCGGCCGGGCTCGGCCTCCGGCTCCTCGCGCCCGACGGCGGCACCCTGGCGGCGGGGCTGGAGGCGGCCGCTGGTCGCGCCTTCGCGGCGCTGACCGGGCTCGCCCCGGCGCGCCGCCGCAAATAGGAAGCCGGCGCCCGGGATCGCCGCCGCCGATATGGGCAGGCTGCCGATGTTTTCATCTTGCGAAATTTATTTTCTTTTGAAGAAATATGCCGAAGGAGACGATCCGTGCGCGACGGCTGATCCGGTGCGGACGGGGCGGCCCACCTTCTCGAACGATCTGAAGGATTTGCCCCCCATGGCGACAGACGATCCCGCGCACTTCACCCTCCGCCGGCGCCTGCTGCTCGGGCTGGCGGCGGCCCCGCTCGCGGCATCGCTGCCGCGCGTCGCGGCGGCCGCCGAGGCCGGCGCTCTGGCGGTGACCGACAGCGAGGTGACGGTCGGCATCCTGCACTCGATCACCGGCACCATGGCGATCTCGGAGACCGGGCCGAGCCAGGGCGAGAAGCTGGCGATCCAGCAGATCAACGACGCCGGCGGCGTGCTCGGACGCAAGATCAAGATCATCCAGGAGGACGGCGCCTCCGACTGGCCGACCTTCGCCGAGAAGGCCAAGAAGCTCCTCGTCAACGACCACTGCGCCGCCGTGTTCGGCTGCTTCACCTCGGCCTCGCGCAAGGCGGTGCTGCCGGTCTTCGAGCAGTACAACGGCCTGCTGTACTATCCGACCTTCTACGAGGGCCTGGAGCAGTCGAAGAACGTCTTCTACACCGGCCAGGAGGCCACGCAGCAGATCCTCGCCGGCCTCGACTGGGTCCACAAGGAGAAGGGCGGCGACAGCTTCTACTTCATCGGCTCCGACTACATCTGGCCGCGCACCTCCAACAAGATCGCCCGCAAGCACGTGGAGACCGTGCTCAAGGGCAAGGTCGTCGGCGAGGAGTACTTCCCCCTCGGCCACACGCAGTTCAACTCGGTCATCAACAAGATCAAGCTCACCAAGCCGAAGGTGATCTTCGCCACGATCGTGGGCGGCTCGAAC